>JANONT010000030.1:0-14985 GCA_031420955.1 Candidatus Nitrotoga sp.
GTTTGTATCCGACCAAGAAGTGCATCGCGTCGCCGAATATTTAAAATCGCTGGGCGCGCCGCAATACATTACCGGCGTGTTAGATACCCCCGAAGAAGGCGCAGAGAACGGCGCAGGCACAGGCGACGAGGCGGGTGGCGAAAATGGTGAAGCCGACGCGCTATATGACCAAGCCGTTGAAATCGTCGTGAAATCCCGCCGCGCTTCCATCTCGCTGGTGCAACGTCAACTTCGCATCGGTTACACTCGTGCCGCACGACTGGTCGAGCAAATGGAAAAATCCGGCGTGGTCAGTGCCATGCAGAGTAACGGCAATCGCGAAGTGCTTGCGCCCGCAAGGGCGGAGTGAGGAATTTTGATTGAGGAGAAACAATGGCGATACTTGAAGGTATACAAATTCAAAATTTCCGAGCTTTAAGAGATGTGACCCTAGGGAAGACGCTTTATGAGCGCAAACAGGCAGCGTTGCCTCGTTTGGTTACGGTAATAGGGGCGAATGGATCAGGAAAATCAAGCCTGCTTGATGCACTGGGCTTCTTGGGCGATTGTCTTGCCGAAGGTGCAGAGGCTGCTTGTGACAAACCGCATCGAGGCGGTTTTGAACAAATCCGCACCAAGGGTTCAACTGAACCAATTAAATTTGAGATACGTTATCGAGAAACGGGCTCAGCTCGGCCTATCAGCTACTCGCTGCATATTAACTGCGACTCTAAAGGGCGCGCGCAAGTTGTTTACGAACGACTTAGGCAGCGGAGAAAGGATCAGAAAAGTGGGCAGCCTTATTCATTTTTGGAGCTAGCAAACGGGCAAGGGTATGCGTGGTCTGGTACTGCAGGATTTGAACCAGGCACGGGTAGTGGCAGTGAAATGCAGGCTGCGCCTGAGGGAAGTGAACGCGTTCCTGTAATGATGAAAGATCGCCAAGTGTTGGGCATCGCTACGCTGGGTACATTAGCAAATCATGAACGTGTCGCTGCTTTTAGAGACTTCTTAACCGGATGGTATTTGTCTTATTTCGTACCAGAGTTGGCTCGTAAACCAAGTCAAGCAGGTGCAGACCCACACCTTGATCGAAAAGGTGAAAATTTATCAAGGTATTTACAGTTTATAGAGAGAAATAATCCAGATGGATTTCGGCAAGCCCTGACTCGCATCTCAAAAAAAATTCCAGGAGTACTCAGCATCAAACCGATGCCTGCTATTGATCGGAGGCTAATACTTGAATTTTATATGAAAGGGTTTTCAACCCCTTTTTACCAGCAGGATATGTCTGATGGCACACTAAAAATGTTGGCCTATTTGCTGTTGATGGAAGACCCCGATCCGGCACCGTTAATTGGTATCGAAGAGCCAGAAAATGGCCTTCACCATCAACTGCTGGCTACTTTGGCAAGTGAATTTAAAGAGTATGCGGAGAAATCACGAGGCCCGCAGCTTTTAATTACAACGCATGCGCCTAATTTTGTTGATGCCTTAACACCTGAAGAGGTCTGGATTTTGGACAAGGGCGAAGATGGCTTTAGCATCCTGGAACGTGCTGCTGACATCAAGGGGGTTCAGGCGCTCTATGATGAAGGGCTGCCCATGGGAAGCTTATGGTTTAGCGATCATTTTGGACGAGGGAATCCTTGATGTTCATTGAGGTGTTAACTGAGGGTGCATCAGATGTACCGGTAGTTCGTGAAGTTCTGGTTCGATATTTTGGCTTGAGCGAATATGTCGATTTTAGGATACATCCACACTGGGGACGCGGAAAATTGCCAGCTAATCCACTATCTAGGCCAGATCCAAAACATCGTGGACTATTTGATCAGCTGCCCGCGAAGCTTCGCGGGTTTGGCACATGGATGGACGAACAATGTTTAGTGCTCGTTCTGGCTGATGTGGATAATGATGACTGCGTGCAGATGCTTGCCGAACTTAATACGTTATTGCTTAGCCTTCCGACCAAGCCATCACGTGTCTTGTTTCGATTGGCTATAGAAGAAACGGAATCTTGGTTTTTGGCTGATACCGGTGCAATACAAACAGCTTTCCCCAAAGCTAAACTAGGCCTGATTAAAAATATTGAACCCGACGCGCGAGTTGGAGCTTGGGAAATGCTCGCTGCATGCCTTGGGCATAAACCTTCAATTGGAGTGCCGGAAAAAACCAAATGGGCAGAACAAATTGCACCCCACCTAAATTTTGATTCACCTTTTTCGCCTAGTTTGGGCAAATTGATTTCAGGCCTGAAGCGCGAGTTAAATAAGCCATGCTAAAATTTTTTATTCTTTTATTTTCCTTTTTGCCACTGACAACCCACGCCTCCGCTACCGACAAGCTCAAAACTTTCATCGCTTCCACGCATTCTGCGCAAGCCGAATTCACACAAGAGGTGCGGGACAAAAACAGTAAGCGCATGCAGTCGGCCACTGGCACGATGCAGTTTGTGCGGCCCGGAAAGTTTCGCTGGGAATATCGCAAACCTTATGAACAAATCATTGTGGGCGATGGGGTAAAATTTTGGTTGCACGATGTTGAGTTAAATCAAGTCACGGTAAAAAAAATGGATGCTGCGCTGGGTAGTAGCCCGGCAGCGTTGTTGTCTGGCAGCAACGAAATCGAACGCGGTTTTACGCTGAAAGATGTCGGAGTGCGTGATGGGTTAGATTGGCTGCAAGCCTTACCGCGCACGCAAGACACTAGCTTTGAAAAAATCCTAATGGCGTTTAACGCGCAAGCTGAATTGGTGGCGATGGAGTTGCACGATGCCTTCGGTCATAAAACAATTCTGCGATTTTCTAAGCTAAAACGTAACCCGCAATTGCCGCCGCAGCTCTTTAAATTTACGCCGCCCAAGGGCACGGATGTGCTGGGAAACGAGTAGGGTTATGCCATGGGTGACGAGCAAGTGGGAGAAATGACCGCACAGCGTTCGCTAACGCTGCACAGGCCTAATGGATTATCTGGGTTAACTCGCCGCTTTAAAATGTGCGTTACGGGCTAATGCAGTGAGCTTGGGCAAAGCCATTTAGGCAGGTTTATATTTTCCCAGAAGTGGTTGGAACGTAAGCGGTGCATGCTGTCCATACACACTATGTAAGGATTTGATGCATCACTTTGAACCCAAGCTGAACGATTAATTCAAAATGGAATCTGATTGAGACACGGCGTTCAGGGGATGTGTATCCGAACTTTCGGTGCCTGATTCAGGCTCTCTGACTCTAGTCTGTGGCTGTTTAATTTGTGAGCAACACAGTATGGCAACGGTGCGTGGTTGTTGCCGATTCATCGGCTTTACAGCCACGGTCTACCCCTTGCGGGTGGAAGTGAGATTTTTAAAGATGTGAGTATGATTATGCTGTTGTTAAAATTATTCGAGAAGGAGTACGACATGAAATGGTTAATATTGTTAGGCATATTGGGCGTATTAGCACTCTTGCTGGGCAGCCAGATAGCGCGTGCCGGAGAGGTGCCCAAAGTGGGCGAGGTCGCACCGGATTTTAAATTGCCGGATCAGCATGGCAAGATGCATACCTTGGCCGACTATCGCGGCAAATGGTTGGTCATGTATTTTTATCCCAAAGACGACACCCCCGGCTGTACCGAAGAAGCGTGTAAGTTTCGCGATGACTTGCATAAGCTCACCGCTTTAGGCGCGCAAGTCGTTGGGGTCAGCGTAGATGATAGTGCCAGCCATGCCGAATTCGCCAAAAAGCATGGGCTGCCTTTCCCGTTGCTGGCAGATAAAGATACAACTGTGACGGCGCGGTATGGCGTACTGATGAATTTTATGCTGATTAAAGTCGCCAAGCGTTATACGTTTTTAATCGACCCGCAAGGCAAAATTAAAAAGGTTTATGACAAGGTGGAAACCTCGCGTCACTCCCAAGAAATTATTGATGATTTGAAGGGGTATATAGCCAAAGCTGGCGCGTGAAGATGGGGTGCAGGTGTTGCATTAAATAACCTTAGAGTATCGCTGCTGCTCCCGCGCTTTATCGGTGTGCAGATACTGGTCAAACACCATGCAGATGCTGCGAATTAACAACCTGCCTTTGGGTGTGATGGTGATCCAGCCATCTTTAATAGTAAGCAGCCCAGCGCGGGCGTGTTCTTGCAGCTCGGTCAGCTCGGCAGCAAAATGGTTTTTGAAATCTACGGGGTAAGCGGTTTCGATCGCATCAGTCGACAATTCAAAATGGCACATCAGTGATTGAATGATCGTGCGTCGCAGCAGGTCTTCCATGTTCAACACCAGTCCGCGCATGATGGGCAACGTTCCGTGATCTAGATGATCGTAATATTCTTCTAGGGTGCGGTAATTTTGGCTGTATGCCGCGCCGATGTTGCCGATGGCAGATACGCCCAAGCCAATTAAATCACAATTAGCATGAGCTGAATAACCTTGAAAGTTGCGGTGCAGACGGCCTTGCTGTTGTGCGATGGTCAGCTCATCATTTGCTTTGGCAAAGTGATCCATGCCGATATAAACATAGTTGGCGCGGGTGAGTTTTTTAATCGCCATGCGCAAAATTTCTAATTTTATTTCGGGCGTGGGCAGGTCTTGATCTTGAATGCGCCTTTGCGGTTTGAATAAATGGGGGAGGTGCGCATAATTAAAAAGTGAAATTCGATCGGGGTTTGCATCGATTATTTTATCCAGCGTCAGGCTGAATTTTTCGGCGGTTTGTTTGGGCAGCCCGTAAATTAAATCGATACTGATCGACTTAAAACCCTCGCGTCTCGCGGTGTGTATTACTTTCAGGGTTTCCTCTTCCGACTGAATGCGGTGCACCGCTTGTTGCACATCCTGATCAAAATCTTGCACGCCTATGCTCAGGCGGTTAAAGCCCATTGCACGCAGCGCGGGGATGGTGCTATCGGCCACACTACGGGGATCAATCTCGATGGAGTACTCGCCATTAGGCACCAGAATAAAATTGCGTTGCACCGATTCCATCAATGTGCGCAATTGTTGGTCGCTAAAAAATGTGGGCGTGCCGCCGCCGAGATGCAGTTGTTCAACCAATAATTGATCTTGAAATAACGCGGCTTGCATCACCAGTTCGCGCTGTAAATAGTGCAAATACTTTTCGGCGGGCGCACGATTTTTGGTGATAATTTTATTGCAGGCGCAGTAAAAACACAGCGTGTTGCAGAAAGGAATATGCGCGTAAATAGACAGCGGGCGATTGATGCCACCGATGTTGCGTTTCTTTGCTTGCACGGAGTACGTCTCAGCGTTGAACGCTTCTACAAAGCGATCTGCGGTAGGGTAAGATGTGTAGCGTGGGCCGTTGCGGTCAAATTTTTTCAGCAGATTTAAGTTAATTTCGCTGGGATCAATTTCAACATCGCTCGCGGGAATTTTGGTTAGCAGGTCAAGCACGCTGATAGACATTTTTTTTGCCATCTTTGGGTGGTGGGTGAGTGAGGGTAGAATGATGCATGTTGTGGGTTTGAATAGTCTTGATCTAGGTCAAAAAAAGCCCTGTGTAACAATCGTTTTTATCAGGAATAGAAATGGATATTCAACAAATTAAAGCCGCGTGTTCCACATGTAGTTTGCGCGAGCTGTGTTTGCCGCTGGGGCTGAATAGCGAAGAATTTGAGAGCTTGGATAAGCTGGTCAAGCAGCGGCGGAAAATTAAACGCGGCGATTATTTACATCGCACTGGGCTGCGTTTTAGTTCGCTGTACGCGATTCGCAATGGGTTTTTTAAAACTTATTTGCTACACGAAGATGGGCGCGAGCAGGTCACCGGTTTTCACATGACAGGCGAATTGTTGGGGCTGGATGCGATCAGTAGCGATGTGCATACTTGTAATGCGATTGCCTTGGAAGACAGCGAGGTGTGCGAAATGCCCTTTGCCAAGCTGGAAGAAATCAGCCGTGCAGTTCCAGTAGTGATGCGAAATTTCCACAAGATTATGAGCCGCGAAATCGTGCGTGACCACGGGGTGATGTTGCTGTTGGGAAACATGAATGCGGAGGAAAGATTGGCCGTATTTTTGTTGAATTTATCGCACCGATTTGCGGCGCGAGGATTGTCGCCAAGCGATTTTAAGTTGCGTATGACACGTGAAGAAATCGGTGCTTATTTGGGTCTGAAGCTGGAAACAATCAGCCGCACTTTCTCAAAATTTCAGGAGGAGGGTTTAATGGAGGTGAGCAATAAACACATTCAGTTGCTCAAGCTAGATGCGTTGAAAAAGGTGGTCGGCAATGACACCTCTTGTCGTTAGACTCAAACAGTTCATTAGCCGCGTCATTCCCGCCTGCGTGGGAATGACGATTTTGATGATTTAGCTGGCGAATTATCTGGGCTAAATGGCGTGAAGCTTCACGCGCTGCGAAAGATGAATGACTTAAAATTTGCACCGATGGATTGTTGCAAATGGGGATTCAAATAATCGGTTTCTTCATCGCGCAGTAGGCTTGAATCAGCGCAGCCCATGGCACGAAATTCTTGCAAAGCGTAGTGTTCGACTCCAAAATCTGCAAGCTCTTCAGCGAGCTGTAATAGTTGCGTATGCGACATTAGCTGGGGATGCACGGTGGTGCGAAACTCATGTGCCACGCCACTTTGCAGCAGTAGTTTGGCACTGGCGCGCACTCTCTCACCACTCTGGCTGGCGAGCGTAATGCGGCCATAATCTGCAAACTGCGTTTTAATATCAAAGCCCACCCAATCTACATGGGGCAGCAACCGTGCGAGTTGCTTGGGATATATCCCCGCTGTGTGCAGACCAATTTTATAACCCAAATTTTTTGTCTGCAAAACCGCATCCAGCAGTGCGTGTTGCAGCGTGGGTTCACCACCACTGAACACCACCGCATCCAGCAAATTACGTCGCTGTAACAAAATTTTTTGCACTGTTTCCCACTCGATTAATTCGGAAGAATGTCTGGCTTGCAAGTGCGGGTTGTGGCAGTACGCACAACGCCAAGGGCAGCCTTGGCAAAATATGACGGCGGCCAGCATTCCCGGATAATCCGTGCTGGAAAAAGGGGTGAGTCCGCCAATTTTTAGCGTATTGCGCATCGCAATTATTTTAGTTAAATACTGGCTGTGACTCGCAAAAGAATTGTCGCTCTTTGTGTTCACCTTTTTTTCCAATATTGAATGAGCTGACAGGGCGGTGGTAACCCATAACGCGTGTCCATACTTCGCATGGTTGGCGTTCTTCATCGCGCAGTTGAATATCTGGCACGTGTTTATGTATGGGTTGATTTAAATTATTCATGGCTATTCCTTCTTAAAAAAATTAGTTGGATGATATAAATTAAGAGGCTAGTAACGACACGCTTTTTTGTGCGATCAAATCTTGATCGCACTGCGGGCAAAATGGATGCTCACCTTTCAAATAACCATGCTTGGGGCAGATTGAAAAAGTGGGCGTGATAGTGATGTAGGGCAAGCGGAAATTTTCCAATGCGCGGCGCACTAATTTTTTGCACGCGGTAATTGAGGAAACGCGCTCATTCATATACAGATGTAATACCGTGCCGCCGGTGTATTTGCGCTGCAAGTGTTCCTGTCGTTGCAGCGCCTCAAAGGGATCGTCGGTGAAGCCCACAGGCAGTTGCGACGAGTTGGTGTAGTACGGCATTTCACTCGTACCCGCCTGCAAAATTTTCGGATAACGCTTGCGATCTTCTTTAGCGAAGCGATACGTCGTGCCCTCGGCAGGGGTGGCTTCCAAGTTGTACATGTTTCCAGTTTCATCCTGAAAAATTAAAATTTTTGCGCGGATATGATCGAGAAATTTTACCGCCAGCTCATCACCCACCGGGCTGGTGATGTCATGTTGATCATTTGTAAAATTACGGATCATTTCGTTGATGCCATTAACGCCTATAGTCGAAAAATGGTTGCGTAGCGTGCCCAGATAACGCTTGGTGTAAGGGAATAAACCGTGGTCGATGTGCCGCTGAATTTCTTTGCGCTTGATTTCTAAACTGCTGCGCGCAAGGTTTAACAATTCATCCAAGCGCGCAAATAATGCCGCCTCGTCATTCGAATATAGATAGCCTAATCGAGCGCAATTGATTGTAACTACGCCCAGCGAGCCAGTTTGTTCGGCAGAGCCAAACAGACCATTGCCGCGCTTGAGCAGCTCGCGCAAGTCAAGCTGTAAGCGGCAGCACATGGAGCGGATCATGCTCGGCTTTAATTCAGAATTGATAAAATTTTGAAAATACGGCAAGCCATATTTGGCCGTCATCTCAAATAATAAATCGGCATTGGGCGTGTCCCAATCAAAATCATCGGTCATGTTGTACGTGGGAATCGGGAAAGTGAACACGCGCCCCTTGGCATCCCCCTGCATCATCACTTCGATATAGGCGCGGTTAATCATGTCCATTTCCGCTTGCAAATCACCGTAGGTAAAATCCATTTCTTTGCCGCCTACCAGCGGAATTTGTGCGCGTAAATCTTCCGGGCAGACCCAGTCAAAAGTCAGATTGGTAAAAGGCGTTTGCGTCCCCCAGCGCGAGGGGACGTTGAGGTTGTAAATCAGCTCTTGAATATATTGTTTGACCTCACGATATTCGAGTTTATCGGCGCGAATAAATGGGGCCATGTAAGTGTCAAACGAACTGAATGCTTGCGCGCCCGCCCACTCATTTTGCAGCGTGCCGAGAAAATTAACGATCTGCCCAACCGCGCTGGACATGTGTTTGGGCGGCCCCGCTTCGACTTTTCCGGGCACGCCGTTCAAGCCTTCATGTAGCAGCATGCGTAGCGACCAACCCGCGCAATAGCCGGCCAGCATGTCGAGATCATGAATGTGAATATCGCCCTCGCGGTGCGCCGTGCCGACCTCTGGCGGATAGACATGGCTCAACCAATAATTTGCCACCACCTTGCCCGAAACATTGAGGATCAAACCGCCCAACGAATAGCCTTGATTGGCATTGGCGTTCACGCGCCAATCAAGCTGTTCCAGATATTCGTTGATGGAGCTGGCGACATCGACCACCGTTTTGCGATCTTGCCGTCGTTTGGCACGGCTTTCGCGATAAACAATATAGGCGCGTGCAGTTTTGAAGTAATTAGCCGAAATTAATACTTGCTCGACTACATCTTGGATGCGTTCGATAGCGGGAGCTTGTTGCTCGTGGCGAAATCGATGCAGGATAATTTTGACCACTTGTGCGGCCAGTAAGCCAGCTTCGGCATCATCAAAATCACCCGTTGCAAAACCCGCGCGGGCGATGGCCGAACGAATTTTGTCGGAATCAAACGGTGCGCTGCTGCCATCACGTTTGAGCACGCTCGGTGGTAGTGTTGAGATGGTGGGCAGTTGGTTTGTATTTTCGATGGTGTGTTGCATAGCGATCTCCAATTATCATTTCCCAAGTTTTATTTCAAAGCGACGATCCATTAATGGATAAAACTGCACTGACAAATAAATTCATTGCTACTGCGAAATTATCCTGCTCGGCCATCCGGTCGTGCGCGACCAAACCAGCCGCTGTAGCGCAACGCCCAGCTTCCTGCAACAGCAGTCCAGGCTAATACGGAGAGGAGAGTGAACGGCGTTGCAGCAGAAGGCCAGAGGGCTGCGATAACGCGCAGAAAAATTGCAGTTTGCAACACGCCATATAGCGTCCAGATGAAATTATCTGCAGTCAGCGGTCTTCCACCGTGACCGCTGCTGACGCGCGTTACCATGGCCAGCAGCGTGCTGCCTAGATAACCCATGGTTAGGGCGTGAAGTGGGGCCAGCCCAAGCGAAATTTCCCCATGGGTAAGTGCCATCAGTGCATGGGATACCGCTGCCAGCATAAAGGCGATGCCCAACCAGACAAATCCGCCGTGCAACATGGCTAACAGGCGAATTTTCAGGCTCTGTAACAGACCCCAGCGTAGCGCGAGCCACAACAACAGTATGGAAAACGGCAATTCAATCGCCACTTGCGCCCAGCGCGCAGCGGATGGGAGAGGCCAGTACCAAAGCTCGGCGACCGCTAAGGGTGCTTGTAGCCACAATACCGCCACCATTAGCCCTAACAGCCACATGGGTCGCCAAGCATCGAGCAGTGGTATCGAAGAGGCGCTGAAAAAGGGAAGCATGCGGTGGGACACGACTGTAAATACGGTTGCCACAAAGCACCAAAGCGCAGCATGAACCGCCGAACGCAGTAATAGATCATGCTCGATCCAGAGTGCTAAAGCTGCCACCCACATCGCTATCGCACCCATGCAACAGGCTAGCGCGATTAATGTGGCATGTACGCGGTCTGATGCTTGGCTTCGTTTTAACATGCCTGCAAATTTGAGGCACACAAGACTCCAGCCGAGTGCCACCAAAATCAAACCTATAGAGGAAGCGGTGACCCCTGCATGAAAACCGATTAACGCTATTGCCCATCCACTCAGCATCATGAGTACTGGGGGTAGAAGCTTGTGTGCGGGCACTTCTGGTAGTGCCAGCCATTTGGGGCCAGCGGTAAACAAAAAGCCGATGAAAAAAAATGGCATGAAACCTAAGCTCATCAGCAATGCGTGAGCCGAAGTTGCCGATATGACCCAAGGCAAGGTTAAGTCAAGCGCGCGCGCCAGCAGCATGGCGGTCCACCATGCTGAGATTAATAACAGCATGAGCATCCCCGCAAAAAATCCAAGCCGATGCGGTGCGGCGAGTAACCAAAATACGTGCCAAGATGATTTACCTTGCCCAGTTTGATTGGGCAGCTCAGGTCGATTTTTTAATATGGCTTGCATAATATTTTATGTGTTGATGGAACGGATGATTGCAATCGCAATGCATGTTAAAGCAGGGAGATGCGGCGATATTTACTATATATTGTTGTTGCTGACTCTTTTGGCACAAGATACGGTGTCTATGGTGCAGGTAATGAGCAGAGGGTTTATTGATTTAGATCAATTGTGATGCTGTAAAGATGGATTTTTTAGAGGGGTTCTTAAAGGCGTGCAGCGAAAAGTGGGGGGAGAGTATCCAGCGTATTTTTAATCAGTAAGCCAAGATCGGTGTCACCCTCCATGACTAGGCGACGATTAAAAAACAAGGTGTCTGCATCTTCCTTTTGTGCGGCCAACAGTAGAAAGTCCTGTGCGCTTGCGCTGATGGTCAAGTCAAACATTCCAATATTGGAACAGGCTTTGAATGATACGCCGTCGAATAAAAAGCAGAATGTCGCCTGTGCATCGGTGACGTGTATTTTGAGACGCTTGCCTCGAACCTGGCTACTTAAATCAGCGGAAAGTTTTTGGACAAGGGTCAGGTTGAGCACGCTAGAAAAAATCATTGAGCCTGGATAAGAGGGTAGCAGGGATATAAATTTTCTAATCGGATGAGGTATCCGAATAACTGCGGGTAGATTAAACATTTAAGCGGTGGTAGCGGTCAGGGTTAGAAATTTATTTTGCAATTGTTCGCGGCTTTCTATCCAATCAGGATTCACAACAATACAATCAACTGGACAGACATCCACACATTGAGAGGTTGCAAAATGTCCCACACATTCGGTACACCGGCTGGCGGTAATAAAATAAATTTCATCGTCTTGAGCAATGGCATTATTGGGGCATTCTGCTACGCAAACGTCACAATTGATACAGTCGTCGGTAATCATTAAAGCCATATTTTCTCCATTATTTGTTTGGGTATTTATTCGAGTATTTATTCGGGTTGTTCAAATCTGTCCATGCCCGGTTTGCCGTGCCAGTAGCCGCTGCAGATTTCGTGTTCAGAAAATTTTTCGGCCTGCGCGAGGGCATCTGCGGGCGTAATTTTTTCATCCAGACAATCGCGCAGCAGGTTAATGATGTCCACGGTATGTTGTGCTTGCGGATGGATGCGTAAGACATTTATTCCCGCTGTCTGCAATTCACGCAATTCGCCCAGCAGGCTGTAAATTTTTGCGGACTGTGTTTGTGTGCCGTTGATGGTGAATAAGGGCGCGCCTTCTTGCGTGTGTAGCGGCAGCCCGTCTATATGTTCCGCGCAGCGAAACTGGCAATCATCTTTTTGCAAATTAAAATGTCGCGCAGTAAAACACCGCGCAGAAAACGCTAGCGGAGCTTTGCCGTACACGGACATTTCAGTTTCCATACCAACGGGGCGGACTTGCAAAATCGCACCCAACATTTCGCGCGACATTTCTGGCGGGACAACCCAACGCGTGCAGCCCAACTCTGCAAAAATAGCCAAGGTATATGGGTTGTAAATATTGAGATGTGCGCCCGCAATCAGCCCAAGCTGCGGCATTCGCTCTTGGTGAAATAAATGTACTGCACCCACATCGTTCGCTTCTACACCATATGTCCCGTGGCTATGTAAAATCGTTTTGCGTAATGCTTTTAGGTCAGATTCAGATTCGATTAGTGTGAGCGTAGAAAGCACCACTTCCTTGCCCGCAGCAGCCAGCATTTGTGCGAGGGCGAGCCAATCCGGTAAGCGTAATTGATGGCGGCGCGAACAAACAACTTCGCCCAGATAGACAATATCCACGGGGGATTGGGCAACCGCATGGTAAAAATCGATAACGGTATTTTTGTCCCAATAATAGGCGATGGGTGCGAGTGATAATTTCATGCAACTTACCAATTTAGAGATACCCTTTACTTCCATGGTCTGTTATACGCCCCCAACGTATGCTGGCTACCCTCAGCCAGATGATTCAGTGCATTCATCCACGCGGGGGAGACAGTGTAGTTTTGAGAGTCGTGCAGGCAGTGATCCAACGCGGCGCGCCAAACTTGGGTCACTTTCGCAACGTAAGCCACACTGCGTTGCCGCCCTTCAATCTTAATAGCGCGTACACCTGCCGCCAACATGTGCGGTAACAGCTCTAGCGTATTCAAACTGGCAGGTTCTTCAAATGCGTAATACGTTTCTCGCTCGGCGCGAAAACGACCCTTACACAGTGTGGGATAGCCAGCGCGTTCATTTTCGCTAAACCGGTTGACGAGCATTTCATTCAAGCGCGTTTCCAAGCCCTGCGGCGTGGGCTGCCAGCGCACCGCCCAAGCGGATGAGCAGGTGCCGTTATTGTTGGGTGAGTCACCTGTGACATAAGAAGATAAGGTGCAGCGCCCCTCGACCATGACGCACAATCCGCCGAAGCCAAACACCTCTATTTCCACGGGTGTGTTGCGAACCACCTGCTCTACTTGGGCTAAGGAAAGTACGCGGGGCAGCACGGCGCGTTTAATGCCGAATCGTTCATGATAAAAATTGATCGTCTCATAGCTGGTGGCAGAGGCTTGCACGGATAGATGCAGGCGCAAATTGGGATGTGCGCGAGCCGCATATTGCATCAAGCCAACATCCGCCAGAATGACTGCATCCATGTTCAACTGCGCGGCCAGATCAACCGCTGTTGTCCAGCGCGGCCAGGTGTTGGTTTGCGGATAAGTGTTTAACGCCAGCAGCACTTTTACACCGCTTGCATGAGCGTAGCGCACCCCTTCGCGCGCTTCGGCTTCGCTAAAATTTAAACCTGCAAAATTGCGGGCATTGGTGTTATCGCGCAGGCCGATATAAACGCAATCAGCACCGTTATCTACAGCAGCTTTTAGCGCGGGCAAAGAGCCTGCTGGGCAAACTAATTCGATCATTTTATTTTTAATCCAGATAATCCATTAGGCGGCTGTACCAGCCTACGCGAGTGAAAGCTGATGCAAAAAACAGGTTCGCATCATCGGCAAAATGCGAAACCCGTTCATTGATCTATATCAAAGGAGGGGGTAATACGATGCTTGGAAAGGTTACGAAAGTATCGCGAGATGTTTGGGTCTTGCGCCCGTAACGGCATTAAGCGGAATGCTGCGGTCCAGTGTAACGAAGCACCCACCCTGCTGCAGGGCGAGTGCCAACAGATAGGCATCGGTCACGTGCCGGGAGCTGAGAATCCTGTCCCACACCAGGCAGCCGGGATTCAGCAAGCTGATGGAGTCAGTCCAAAATTGATGGGATGGGTGTTGCGTTGCTTCCGCCAACCGCTCCGCCACTTGCACGGCAGGCACTGGGTTGGGGTAATTGGGCTGCGACAAAATGCGTATGCACCCGTTTTGGGTGATGGGGCTGGACGCCCAGCCCGCATCCGCGTTGCGCGCCAGCCAGTCTGTAGCCAATCTATGATGCACGTGGCTAGCGTCCAGCAACGCGATCAAAATATTTATATCCAACAGTGCCCGCACTACAAGCCCTCGGTTTCACGTAGGCGGTTAACGGTATCGTTCGTTACGACGACTTTGCCTGCTGGAAAAGGGCGAAACCCAGTGACAGATTTTTTCTTACCACGCACATCGTTCGTGCCGCCCGCTTGGCCTGTCAGCACTTTTCGTAAAAGCTGCGACACCACCTGCCCGGCGGATGTTTTTTGTTGCCGGGCAAGCTCCTTGGCTGCCACCAGCACGTCATCATCGATATCTAATGTCGTTCTCACTTTGAATCTCCCGGTTGATGTTGTGATGCTTTGATGCTGTGATTATGCGGCATCAAATTCCAAAATACAACGGGCTATTTTTTGTGCGGAGGAAAAAGTAGAAAGTGCCGATGCTGACGATTCTTAAAAGCGCCAAAGAAAGCATGACGGGCGGTCAACCACCCCGCCCGCAATCCTGATTACCTAGTTTAAAAAGCCCGGTGCGCCAAGCCGCTCCTTACTGAAAACCCTATTGTCGCGTCAAAGTCCAGGTGCCGGACACCTTGTTGTTATTAAACTTGAATGTCCCATAAGCTTTGGCGTAATTGCCCGTGCCCGTGCCCACATTGCCACCGTAATCACAGTCACTGACAACACTGCTGCCAGGAATGGTAAAGGAAACGATGCCGCCACTGGTAACATTGCCAGTCACGTTTTCCGTCACATTCGTAAAGCTCCCTTGGGCATTAACAATAGTGTCGGTACCGCCTTGCGGGATACCAATACTAGCAATGGCATCACCGCATGCTGTTGGATCTGTGGCCGAAGTAATGGTGTAGCGCAGCGTCCATGTTCCGGCAAAAGACGTAAGGCGC
>JANONT010000031.1:0-2561 GCA_031420955.1 Candidatus Nitrotoga sp.
TTATATTGTTGGTTGTAATCAAAATACTCAGCCGCCATGTTGCGCCCACCCGTGATGGCAACCTTGCCGTCAACGATAAAAGTTTTATCGTGCATGCGCTGATTGACCCCGCGAAAGTCGGTGACGATGTTTAATAGCCGCTTGTGCAATGGCGTACCAACCGAATGTTGCGGATTGTAAATACGAATGTCGATATTGGGATGTTTAGCCAGCGCGAGCAGCGATTTATCCGGCGCGTCGATCAGCAAGTCATCCACAATTACGCGCACTTTTACGCCGCGATCCGCCGCACGCAAAAGTGCTGCGGAAGCCAAGATGCCGATGTTGTCGGTGCTCCAAATAAAGTATTGCACCTCTATGGTTTGCTGGGCATGGTCGGTCAACCACGCGCGGGCAAGCAGTGCTTCTGATCCCTTATCTATGACATAAACCCCAGTCTGATCGGGGTGGGCAGCGATTTGATTATTGATGAAAGCGATATGAACATCCGGCGCGGCGGATACCTGCCATGAACATAAAATCAATATCAGACTCCGCGCTAATTTTTTCATGGGGAAGGTCGTTACCGCGCGGTCACTGCAGGGTGCCTCTAAAAATTCACCAACAACAATGTCAAAAAGCCCAGCAACACGATTGCAATCAATCCCAATAATTGATTCCTGCGCTTTTGCTGCGCCACCATTGCTTGCAGCGCTTGCAGCAAAATTTCCACTTGAGCGTTGGGTTTTTCATTGAGCCGCTGATGCAACAGACGCGGCATTTCTGGCAGTATATTGACGTAATAAGGCATTTCTTTTTTTAAAGATTTGATGAAGCCGCGCCAGCCAACTTGCTCGCTCATCCAACGTTCTAGCCAAGGCTTGGCGGTCTTCCATAGATCAAGCTCTGGATCTAGCTGCAAGCCCAGCCCTTCGATATTGAGCAGGGTTTTTTGCAGCAGCACCAATTGTGGTTGCACTTCTATGCCGAATTGGCGCGAGGTTTGAAACAGGCGCAGCAGCACGCGGCCAAAAGAAACATCGCGCAGTGGTTTGTCAAAAATAGGTTCGCATACCGCGCGAATGGCGGCCTCAAATTCATCCACACGCGTATTTGCCGGAGCCCAGCCCGACTCGATATGCACCTCGGCCACGCGCTTATAATCGCGCTGAAAAAAAGCAATAAAATTTTGCGCGAGATAATGTTTGTCGGTGTCGGTGAGCGTGCCCATGATGCCGAAATCCAGCGCGATGTAGCGGCCATCGCTGGCCACTTGCACATTGCCGGGGTGCATGTCGGCATGAAAAAATCCATCGCGAAACACCTGCGTATAAAAAATCTCCACGCCGTCTATCGCCAACTTCGGAATGTCCACACCCAACGCCCGCAGCGTGTCGACTTGGCTGACGGGCGTACCGACCATGCGCTCCATGACCATCACTTCGCTGGTACACCAGTCCCAATACACTTCGGGCACGAGCAATAATTTTGAGTTGGCAAAATTGCGTTTGAGCTGGCTGGCACTGGACGCTTCGCGCATTAAATCTAGTTCATTGTGTAGATGTTTTTCAAATTCTGCCACCACCAGACGCGGCTTGAGCCGCTTGCCATCTGCCCACCAACGCTCGACTAATTCTGCGCTGACGCTTAGCAAACCAATGTCGTGTGCGATAATTTTTTCAATGCCCGGGCGCAATATTTTGACCGCGACATCGTGACCATTATGCAGCACAGCAAAATGCACTTGCGCGACCGAGGCACTGGCTACCGGCACCTCGTCGAAGCTGGAAAAAATTTCGCCCAGTTTTTTGTGGTACGTCGCTTCGAGCAAAGCGACCGCTTGCGCCGACGGAAAGGGCGGCACTTGATCCTGCAATTTCGCCAATTCATCAGCGATATCGGCGGGGATTAAATCGCGTCGCGTAGAAAGCATCTGTCCGAATTTCACAAAGATCGGGCCGAGATTTTCCAACGCCAGCCGCAATCGTTCGGCGCGTGGCGCGGATACATTACGCATGAACAATATGATATTGAGCGGTGTTAATAGCCAGCGCGTATTGCTGTGTGCCAGCAGAAATTCATCTAGGCCGAAGCGCAATATGACAAAAATTATTTTGAGTAACCGGAGCAGACGCATCGTAAAGTCGGAGGCTATTGAGTTGAGGGGGGGGTTAATCGGCGAACGCGCTGCTCAAGGCGCGCGAGGTCGTCGCGCAGTGTATCCACATTTTGAATAAAGCGGGATACCTGAGCAGGTTTGGCTAACAGCGGGCGTTCTTCGGTCCAATATTCGGCCCAAGCTTGCGCCAAATTAAGCAGGGTATTCCGCGCTTGCTGCTGCTGAGCATGGGCAAACTGCACGATGCGCTCGGCGGCAATGTCGCCCACCAAATGGCTGAGGTCTTCTGCGGCATCCCAACGCAAATGCTGGCTTAAATAAAAAATATCCGCCAGCAAAGCCGGGTCGCCTTCACTGCGAATTTCCTGCAAGGCTTTTCCATCTTGCAGGGCAAGTCTGGGCAACAGCGAAGGCGGAAAAGTGCAGGTCGCATCGGCTGAAATATTGGCCGCGTTCTCCGAGG
>JANONT010000032.1:0-10788 GCA_031420955.1 Candidatus Nitrotoga sp.
GCCTGCGGGCAAGGTATCGGTCACGGTGTAAGTGCCTGTGGTGGCAACTGCGCCGATATTATTGACGGTTATGGTGTAAGTTGCAGTGTTGACCCCCAGCACAAAATTTCCGGCGGCGGTCTTAATTTTAGTCACCGTTAAATCAAAAGCCAGCACGGGCGTAGTGAGGCTGGTGGAATTATTCCCCGTGGTATTAGCGGGCTCACCGCCGCCCGCAGCGGTTGCTGTATTGGTCACACTAGGCGCGGCATTGTTACCCACCGTTACCGGGAACACTACTGAGGTCGAGGTTGCCCCAGGTAAAATTGCCGTGCTTCTACTGCACGACACGACTGTCCCATTAAGCGCACCGGTACATATCCACCCTGCGCCCATGGTCCAGCCTGCGCCACCGGAAGCTGTGGTCAGCGTCAAACCTGCTGGCAGCGTATCAGTGAGCGTGTAGCTGTTCGCGCCCGTGGTCAGCCCACCGACATTGGTTACGCTTAACGTATAACTGGCCGCAACACCCACGGTAAAGCTGGCGGCTGAGGTTTTATTAGCAATTAAATCGGGGCAACTCACCGCACACACCGTAGTGGTCACACTGCTACTATTGTTGCCACTGTTACTGGCCGGTTCAGCCCCGCCAGAAACGGTGGCGGTATTGATTACGCTAGGTGCAGCCGCTGCCGCAGGCAATACGGTCAGGGTAATCGCGTTGGCATTACTCGCCCCCGCAACAATGGCCGCAGTGCTGTTGCAAGTGACCGTCCCGGCAGCATGGGCGCACGTCCAACCCGTGCCCGTGGCAGACACGAAAGATAATCCCGCAGGCAGCACATCCGTTACGGTATAAGTATTCGCGCCCGTGGTCAGGCTGCCGAGCGTGTTATTTACAGTGATCGAATACGTGGCATTCGTGCCCACCGCAAACGAGCTACTGGCCACTTTAACCACGCGCAAATCCGGGCTGGGGGTGATAGTGACACTGGCTTGGTCGTCTTCCGCCGCGATATTATTATTGGGCGTGGAATCGGGATCGAACTGATCGACATAGCTTACTTGCGCGGTGTTAGACACAGGCGTGGCACTGGCGAAATTGGCATTGATGGTCAACGTAGCCGTTGCGCCACTATTCAACGTGCCGACGCGCCAAGTCCCTGCGGGAAAAGCGGGTGGGCCGACCACTGCTGGCGCCGAATAAATGCCTTGGCTGGACGTTGCAGAAGTGAGCGTAAGCCCTGCGGGCAACACATCCAACAAACGCACGTCGGTAGCGCGATTGGGGCCGCCGTTAATAACGCTTACCGTAAAGCTAACCGTGTTGCCCGGCGTTAAATTGCTGGCTGTTTTAGTGACGCGCAAATCCGCGACGATGTTTGGATTAGGATTGGTAGCCAAGTCGCCAAATGCCGCCACGCCAGTTGCCGTACCCATGGCCGTAGCGGTTAAAGTGCCAATATTTACCGTATACAACGTCGCACCGGGCGAAACCACCAGCTTGCCATTGCGATCAAACGCGCAACCCGTCGCATTGCCGGGCAGGCCAGTCATCGCACCGACAAGCGTAACCACGCCGGATGAAATTATGGTGTAAAGATTTTGGGTTGAAACCAAATACAGCACCCCCGTCGTGGGATGCAAACACATATCACCGCCGCCAGTAGGAAGGGATCCGCTTAAAGGCACCACATTAATAATCGCTCCAGTGCTGGGGCTTAGTGTCCAAAAATTAAAGGGCGCGACATTATTAGAGGCGAACAAATTACCTGCCACGTCAAAGCCCAAGCGAATTACGCCCGTGGTGGTGGCACCTGGCGTACCCACTAATACTGGTGCAATAGTGGGCGTGCTTGGATCCCAACGCCATAAATTAGGGTTAGCTCCCGTGCTATCCAAATAAAACAACATGCCATCGCTAGGGCGCGTAGCCAATGTCACCCCTGCGGCAATGGCGGGCGTGAACGTGGCAACCTGCGTGGCGGGGCCACCCGTGATGCTATCTACGCTGAATATACCGCCCGCGGTAATGCCATAAAACACCTCGGCGCGAGCAGGCGCAGCGGCAAATAATGACGATATTAAAGTTGCCAATAGCAACAGCAATCGGCAGGATTGTGAGATTTTTTGTTTTGTTATGTGCATGTGATAACTCCTCTGCTGAATTTACATAATTAATAACTCTGAATGTTGTTATGTAACTTATGCGATGTCATTACCGTTTAGTTTAGTTTGGTTTCATTTATTAAACTCGATCACTTCGTCTGCCTAACTTAAGGCAAGTATTTCTGCAGCAAAGCCTGCAACTTTTGCATTGACACGGGCTTTTGCAAACACTCATTACAACCCGCAGCTAATGCACGATCTGTCTCTGGCCCGACCGAATGCCCCGTCAAGGCCGCAATCGGGCCGGTAAAGCCTGAAGCGCGTAATTGTCTGGTGGCTTCCACGCCATCCAATAGCGGCATCTCCATATCAGTCAACACCATTGTCGGTTTTCTTTCTCGCGCCAGCGCGACCATTTGTTCGCCGTTTTCCGCCAGCACTGTTTTCATGCCCAAGCTCTGTATTTGATAATCCAACAACATCCGCAACTCGTCGCTGTCATCCACAATCAATATTAAATGCTGCGTGGCTTGCGTGGAGTCACTGGGCGCCACAAGCACACTGGGCGATAAGAGCACAGGCTGTTCGTTTGTCAACACGCATGCTGTCGCAGGCATTTCAATCTGAAACGTAGTGCCTACACCCGGCTTGGAGCGCACGGTAATTTCGCCGCCCATAAGTCGCGTCAATTCTTGGCTGATGGAGAGCCCCAAGCCCGTCCCGCCATGGGTTTTTGCCACATGTTCATCTGCCTGTTGAAACGCTTGAAACATTTTTGTTAACTGCTCTTCGTCCATGCCTTGGCCGGTGTCCATCACTTCGATTGTCAGCTTATCTGCCGACCAATTAACGCGCACCGTCACGCCGCCACGCCGGGTAAATTTAATGCCATTGCCGATCAAATTAATCAACACTTGCTTGAGGCGAAATCCATCCAGATTCAGCCCCTGCCCTGCTGCCATGCCCTGTGGCACTCCCTCGCCCCACTCCGCGCGCAGTGTCAATTTTTTTTCACCCGCAATCGCCTGCAAGCCCTCTATCGCATCTTGCACCACCAGTCGGATATCGGTGGGCGCAATCACCACAGTCATTTGCCCGGCCTCGATCTTGGCTTGGTCGAGCATGTCATTTATCAAGCTCAGCAAATGCTGACCACTTTTTTCGATCACAGCGGTGTATCGCTGACGTTCGGCGGGGGTCGTTTCTTTTTCTGCCAGCAATCGGTTGTAACCCAGCACAGCAGTCAATGGCGTACGCAGCTCATGCGTCATATTCGAGATGAATTTTTTCTTCAACTCTGCCGCTTTTTCTGCGGCAACTTTTTCTAATTTCAGGTGCTGCTGATTACGATATAAAAACGCCATGCGCTGTAAAAATTGCAATAACAACGTGTTGACCGCCAGCGTCAGCGCAAACAGCATGGCGGTCTGCTGTCCCAATAACAGCATCACACTGGAAGCCCCCAGCACCAAAACAATAACGGCTGGCCCAGAGGCCCAAGCAAAAGCAGCACTGTTACCCATGCGGCTCATATACGCCACGGTCGGGACAATCAAGGCCAACAATATCAGCACGCCATCCCATATCACATTGGGCGGGTTGAGCACGCGGTGGGTCGCCAGCAATTCATGCGCGGTCGCTACCAGGTACAGCCCGCGTGTGCGCCCCATCGGGGTTTGTACAAAATCCCCCAACCGCGCGGCCGAGCTCCCGATAAAAATAGTTTTGCCTCTGACCGCATCCGCTACCCGCTCAAAACCAGACACCCCCAGTGCCGCCGCCATCACCTCGTGAAAAGGCACAGCGGGCACTTCATGCACACCGCGACCAAAATGCAATGTCACTTCACCTTTGGCATTGATCGGCCATTTATATTTATTCACAAAAAGATGCGTGTTGTCGGCATCCCATTTAATCTGCGGCTTGTTTGCCGTGCCGCTCTCTGCCGCGATCAGTGCCGCCAGTGGCAAGCTTGGCAAGTAGCTGCCATAGGCCTCATGCAATGTGGGTACACGCCGCACATGCCCATCATGCACATCGGGTACAACCGTCACCACCCCCACTCTTGCATTGGGTGCAGGGCGTAAAATTTCGGGCGCGGGCAAGGTCATATCCGGCCATGAAAGTTGCGCGGTGCGCGCTGTTTTGTCTACTACGCTTGCAGAATTCTGTGGAATGTTTTCGGCAGCTAACTCGTCGACATTCAGCCAAGCCAAGCGACGCAAATCATGGTGATAAGCGGGCGGGCGTTGAATATCATTCGGCAACATCGCCGCCGCCAGCACGACGCTAAAATTTTCACTGCTAATATTTTCATTCCTGGCAGGCAGACTAGTTTGGGTAGGTCGGTTAACGTCCGTCGATTGGGTGGCTTGGGCTGATTGAATGGCTTGGGCAAATTCTTTATCGCCTTTGCGTGGCTCGGCAAACACCACGTCGAAAGCCACCACCTTTGCCCCCGCATTTTTGAGATATTGGATGATCAAGCCAAACACTTCACGGTCATACGGCCACGCCCCCAGCGAACCCGTTAGCGTCGCGATACTGTCTTCATCTACATCTACCACCAGCGTGTGTTGAAATTTAATTGCTGGCGCAAACTGCACCATTTGCTCGTCCTGCAAGTCCAGTTTAACGCGCTGATAAAACGTGGTGCGGCTGAGTACAAAAGAAATAACAAAGGCTAATATCAGCACCAGCACGTATCGCTGCAAACGATTTCCCCGCAGGTTTTTTAACAGTGCTTGATACCTAAGCATGGGGAGGGTATTCGTTCAATTAAGGCCGTGTCAGCAAGGCTGTACCCGCTGCAGAGTTCGCCCCCGCAGTGACACCAAAACCGACAATCATGCCACCCGCGATATTGCCCACAAACGCACCACTAGCCGTGCCAGTGGCTGTAGGGCTGGTGCAAGTACTGCATGTACCATTGAGGGCAATGCCAGTGCCGGCAAACTCTGTGAAAGCACCCGAGCCACCTACTGCCCAATTTGTACCTGTGGGGGTATCAAAATTAATGTTCATGCCTGTAATTTGCGCTGTAGAAAAATTTACATTCGCAGTCATAGAATTCATGATGCCTGGGATGCCCAGCTCGTTAGTAGGCGCAGTGCCGCTACCCGCAACATAACTATAAGACGCCGTCACCACTGTGCTGCCTAATGCAGTTAATGCCGCAGCATTGGTTGCATTACTCGCATTCATAAAATGCAGGCTACCGCTGGTTGGTGCAGCTTCGCCCGCCACGGTATAAGTGCCATCGAAACGCCCCCAATTTACGCCGAGAGGGACATTCTCGCCTTGCTCTGCAAGCGTAGCTGCGCTGGCACCAAAGTTGATATTCGTGCCACTCACACCAACCGTAGTCGTGTATGCGGCAACCGTCGCGGTAGCGGGAGGGGGGCTGAATTGGATATTTTGTTTAGCTGCCGCATCACCCCCGCCTGTCCCGCCATCGGCTTTCGCTTTTTTCGGCGCAGCGTTGAAAAACTCGGGGATACCAGGCAGCAATTCCGGCATGGCGGTGGCACTGGCTGCAAAACCCACTTTGTTAGACGTAATGGAAATTTGTCCGCTCTGATTTTGCAAAAATGTTTCGCCCACATTAACCTTGTCATATACCCCCGGTGGCCCCAGCGGAATCTCGCCCGCAACAGGTTGCGGAATAAACACGGTTTCGTGATCGGTGCCGCGCACGCCTATGTAAGCGATGGGCGTTTGCATTTTGTAATTAGCGCGATTCACTTTGCCGATCTCGCCAGTAATAGAACGCACACCACCTTGAGTCAACGCGTATTCGGCGCGCTCGGTGCCATCTAGCTTGCCGTTGTATTGATAGACCGTAATTTTCAAACGGCTGTTCGGCCACAACACCAACACGCCACCATCATCCATTTTGATCTGTGCCAGCGCGGGTTTTCCAGAGATGAGCGTTTCACCTTGCGTCACCGGCTCGCCCATTTTGGCAACGCGTTGCTGGCCGCTGGCATTCAACACTTGCACATCGCCTGTGACGAATTGGAATTTTCCGCCCGCCGCGTACAGCGCGTTTGAAAATCCAGCCGCAATGAAAGCAACAACGAATAGTGCAGCACGAGATAAGTAAAGCAGCTTTGTAAACATCATAAACTCCTAAAAATAGTGATTGGGCATTTGAAACAACTACCGAGGTCACCGAGATTGAAGTGCAAACAACTACAACAATTCGCTTTTCTCTGCGGCTTATTTTTTAGCCTTAAAATTCTTTCCGCAACGCGACACTCACTTCTGTTTTTTTAAAATCATAAATCGCGATGTTGGAATCTTGGCGCACGTAAACTACACGGGGTCGCACGCTCCAGCTATTACGCATGGCGTAACTTGCCCCCAACGCGGCTTCATATACAGTTTCTTCACGCATCCGCAAAAACGCGCTATTGCTTTTGCTGTAGCGCACGGGGGTCACACCCAGCGCGAGGAATGTCGCGATCTGTTCAGCAAATTTATACTCGCCCGCTAACTTGAGGCCGTAAAAATCTTTTCTGCCATCGGGGTTATTGGTGCGATCAGATTCTGTGCCCAATACAATCACCGAGGCCAAGGTCAAGCGATCGCTCATGCCGCGCATCCACATCACCCCGCCTACATCTTGATTAGTGTTAAACACCCCGGCGTCGGGTGCTAGATAGCGTAGGCGGTTGTGCTGCACAACCACGCTAATCTGATTTTTATCATTTGGGGTGTAGCGCCACTCCCCCGCCACACCAGCCAGATTGCGGTCGGGATCATTATCGCGCTGGCTGTGGCCAAGATTGAGTTTGGTTTCTATCACCGAGCGGCCAAACTTGTAACCTAAGCCGCCATAACCACTGACGCTGCTTAAATCAAACACGCGGCCTGCGTTGCTGCCATGTTTTTTGATTGAGGCAGTTGCGTTACCCAAAACATAAAATTCGGGATCGAATGCATGTTTGTAATTAAGCCCTGCGCCTAGGCTTAAATAGTCATCTGCCATCTCTACATTTTCTCTGGGCAAAGGCGCGGTGATATTAAACAGCGGCACGAACACGCTGCTGTCGCTGCCCGCACTGTTGATGTTGGTATCGTGGCCGAGCGTAGCTTGCATATAGCCCGAAAATTTTGCGGGCGGTAGAGTTTGTTTGAGGTAGCCGAGTACCCGCACGCGCACGTTATCGGGCGGATGATTTTCTAAGGCAGCTTCAAATGCCGCACGTGCTTGGTCGCGATTACCGAGTGCCAAGTACGCGCGCCCCAGATCAATTTGCGCGCCGCCGTGTTGTGAATTAACTGCCAGCACACGGGTAAAGGCCAGACTGGCCACGTCCGCCGCACCCGCATCCAACGCCGCCGTACCGAGCAGATAATCAAAATTAGGATCGCCCATGAGCGTGTCTTCCATACCCAGCAGGAGCGCGTAAGCGGCTTGTACATTGCCTTGGTTCAACAGTACAGCAGCTTGTTTAAGCGCGGCGGTTTGCGCGGGTGTTGCTGCGGCGATGTCATCTGCCGCGCTCGCCGCATTCATCGCGGTGAAGAACAGGGCTGCGTAGGCAGGGATGAAATGTTTTTTCAATAAAAAATTCATCATGCGGCTTTCTTATTGAGTGAAAGTAACTTGCGATTTATTTTCGCCAAATTTATTTTCATCCGACTTGTCGTTCAGCTTAAATGTATCTTGATCGACCTTGATGCGGATGTTGAGGTAAGCACCTTGTATACGATATTCCGCGCCACTGAAATTACCATCAACAAAGCCCAAACGATTGTATCCCAGCGATAACCAGGCATTGTCCATCACGCGATACCCAATGGACGCGCCTAGTTGGTAATCACGCGTGTCGGCTTTCCACGAATGCAACATGCTTGTACTCGCGCCGATGTCCCAACGTTTATGCAAATCATGCCGCACCTCAAAGCCGACGAGGTCGGTGTAGCCAGTGAAATCCATGCCGTCGATGCTATCCAGCACATATTTGCTGCCGTATTGCATGGCCAGTTGCGTGCGACGATTGGGCATGTAATTGGCATTCAGATTATTCACGAATTTACGCGCATGAAATGTGTTAACCGTGCTGCCAGTAGGTGCTGATACACCCAACTCTTGGCGGCTGATTTCCTGCACGTAGTCGAGCCTATCCAACCACACCCAACGGCTATCGTTGGGACGATACGCGTAGCTCAAACGCAAACCAAGTTTGGTGTCATCGCGGGCGATGCCGTTCGTTTTGCTGGCGGATAATCCTGCCGCCACGCTACGACCTGCATCCAGAATACGTTGCGCGCCGAGCAATACATTTACTTTTTCATCGGTGTCGCTGGTGCGCCATTCAACGCGACCATTGCCGCTCCAAATTTTGTCGTGATAACCCGCGCCCGTATGTACAGCGGTGTAATCACCCGTAACAATGCCGGGCGCAGCCGCAATCGGTGTGCCCGATGCTAAGGGCTGATTGGTGTTGAGCGGGTTCGTGCCCGTCTGGCTCAAAGTCTGGCTGCGATCCACACCCAAATCGGCTTGCCAATGTTCGTTGAGTTGCAGCTTTTGCACCAAGCCCATGTTGGCAAACACGCGGTTGCTGTCCATTGTTTCGCTCTGTTGCGTTTGTTTGCCGAGCGAGGTGCTGGCCTCACTACCCGTCCACGGTTGGGTACGCAAACCGAGGCTGGTGGTATCCGCCGAAACATTGCCACGCGCAAATTCTTGCTTGGCAAACATAGCGGTTTGTTGCGTGATTTTATAATCCGCACCCAAATTCAAACGATTAGGGAAAGCCGCGCTGGCGGCAGTATCAGCCTTGCTACCAACATCGATTTCGCTGTTTGCACTCAACGTTAATCTTTTATCTAACAGCGTGTAGGCCGCCCCTGCTAGGGCTTGATTGCTTTCACGAGCAAGGCCGAGCGGGTCTTTATCTTGCGCGGTGCGTAAGCCGCCATTCAGACTCAGATTTTCTTTATGCCATTGTGCTTGCGCTTCCAAGGTGTCGCGGCTGGCGTGCGTGGCCATGTTTTCTTGACGCGTAGCCGCGCCCTGCATTTGCCATTGATCAGAAATTTTAAAACGCAAATCGGTACCCGCCTTACGCATTCCCACTTCTGCTGCGGCTTGCTGACCTAGGCCGAAACCGCTTTCGGCTTCGCGCACATAAGCTTTGGCGGCGACTCTCTCACCTTCATGCCAGGCCTCGACCAACCATGCCCGACCCGATGCAGTAATATCATTGACATCGCGATCACTGCGCGCAATTTCCGCACGCAATTTTGCTTGTTCGCCAATTTTGATCGTTGTATCCAACGCGGTTAATCGTGCAGTTTTACCAATGTTGCCTTCTTTGATATGCGTCACACCAATTTCTGCACGCTCGGTGGTTTGTGCAACGCGGCCACCGTAACTCATTTTTTCATCGGACTTATCTTCGGCCTCGTATTCCACCACGATGAACACCGGATTAAAGTCAGGATCACGCGGCACAACAGGCTCGCGGAAAAACACTGTACCCAAAGTAGGATCAAGGTCGTAATCCAAGAATCGTGTCAGCGCACGGCGCGAAATAATAATTTGCGACTGGAATCGATCTCGAATTTCAATACTGACTTTGTCCGAATTCAGCACGATGTTGCGGCTGCTTAAACGATACAAACCGGATGTGCCATCGCCTTGAATTTCATCTTTCTTATAGCTCTGTGCGGTGAGCGTGGCAAAGGCGTTGTACTTAACTTTCTCGCCTTTATATTCGGATTTCACGCCATTTAATGTACGGCTGTAACGGCCTAGCTCAGTGACGGTCAGCCCGGTATCGTAGTCACCAAACATGGCGTAAAACTGTTTTTTCTCAATCTTCAAATACAGCTTGCGCGCACTGGCTGCGTCAAATTGTGCGGTCGTGGCATCGGCGTACAGCGTGTAATACTGGTTCGGGTCAACCATCTGTTTCAGATTGCGCGCCCCCCCTTGGCCTTGCTCTTTGGCGGTGTCGTAAGCGGCAGTCAACAAATATTCGCCCTTGACCGTGCCTTTGGCGTAGAAGGCGATACGATTTTCATCAAATAATTTATCTTCGGCCTGCGCGCTTTTCAGGCTTTCCATGTTGCCGTTTAATCGCTTATGTCCGACTGTACCTTCGGCAAAACCGACCAGTATCCACTCGCGTTCGCCCGGAGCCAGCCAGGCGCGAATTTCTTGACGATCTTTTTTCACTTCCGCGCCCAGACTAGGGCCTGCACCACGGTTTAATGCCGCACCTATATCAAAGCCCAGCACCACTTCGCCCGTCTGCGTGGTGGGTTGTAAGGTAATCAATGCCACGCCGTCATCGCTTACGTTGAATTGATTTTTGCCGACCAAGCTGCTGACTACGCCGCCATTTAATGGTTGCTGCTCGATGCCATCCAACTTGTTTTGCACAAGATAAGGCGCGTTCAGTTGAAACTCCCCCGACACGCCACGACGCACTGGCTTGCCATCTTTGTCGAGCAAACGCACCGCAATCACCGGGCGGGTTTTACCATCGGCAACCAACACCGAACGCGCTGCATCGAACACCGCTTTCACCGCACCGCCACCATAATGAATATTGCGCTGCTCTAGCTTGACCACGCCACCTTGTGCATCCAGCACGGTCATTTCAATATGATTCGCGCCTTCTTTGATCGGCACACCACGCCATAATGACACTGCAACCGTAGCCGCCGCATTCGTTG
>JANONT010000033.1:0-2894 GCA_031420955.1 Candidatus Nitrotoga sp.
TTGGTCGGCGCGCCTGGTACGGGCAGCTTAGGCGTATTGCAGTCGGCGGCGGTGGAAGATTCCAACGTCGATTTAACCGCCGAGCTGGTCAATATGATCGTCGCGCAGCGCGTGTATCAGGCGAATGCTCAGACGATTAAAGCGCAGGACGCGATTTTGCAAACATTGGTGAGCATGCGGTAAGCAAGGGAGTTTAGGGTGCATCAAAAAATTCAGCGTTCGCCCAAATACAAGGCGCGTAAAAAAATTAGCCGCGCCGCCTATGGGGTGATATGTCAGCAAGGATTTTTTTACGCAACACAGTAGTTGGAATGAACGCTGAATTTTACAAGGGATAAAGATGGACCGATTAATTTATACCGCCATGACTGGCGCATCGCACACGCTGCTGCAACAGGCAACCGTGGCGCAAAATTTAGCTAACGTGAACACACCCGGCTATCGCTCTGCCATTAACACTTTTCGCGCTATCCCGCTCAACGGAGAAGGGTTGAATACGCGGACGATGGTGGTTGATTCTACTGCGGGTGCAGATTTTTCCTCGGGCGTGTTGCAACAAACGGGGCGCAGTTTGGATGTGGCGGTGCAAGGTGACGGTTGGCTCACGGTGCAGCTAGAAGACGGCAGCGAGGCCTATACACGCAACGGCAGTTTGCAAATTACCCCGGCAGGGCTGCTGCAAACGCACGGCGGTTTGAACGTGGTGGGAGACGCAGGCGAGCTCGCTATTCCGCCGAACAGCGAAATTAACATCGCGCGCGATGGCACGATTTCCACCGTGCCCAGCGGCACCAAGCCCGGCTCGGTAGTGGTGGCGGGGCGTATCAAATTAGTGAATCCGCCCGCAGCCGATTTAGTGCGCGGCGATGATGGATTGTTTCGACTAAAAAACGGTGCCACGGCGGATGCCGATGCCAACGTGAAATTATTATCCGGCAGCTTGGAAAGCAGCAACGTGAATACCGTGGAAGCGATGGTCAATATGATCGCGCTGGCGCGCCAGTTTGATATGCAAATGAAGATGTTACAAAGCGCGGATAACAATGCCAAGCAGGCGAGCCAGTTACTGAATATGAATGCTTAAATTTTCTTGCTAATTTAATAATGTCAGATTGTTCCCTCACCCTTTGTCTCCCGGAGGGAGAAGGATTGGGATGAGGGAGCAAGATTGAGGGTTTCGTAAATTCAACTTGGAATAAGCACCGAAAAATATTTTTTTAAAAAGGAAAACAAATGATTCGTTCACTGTGGATTTCTAAAACTGGTCTTGAAGCACAGCAAGTGCAAATGGACGTGATCGCCAACAACCTGGCCAACGTCAGCACCACGGGTTTTAAACGCTCACGCGCGGTGTTTGAAGATTTGTTGTATCAAACGCTGCGTCAGCCGGGCGCGCAATCTTCGCAGCAAACGCAGATTCCATCCGGCTTGCAAATCGGTACGGGCGTGCGTCCTGTCGCCACTGAGCGCATTCAAACGCAAGGCAATTTGCAGCAGACCGGCAACCGCTTAGACATGGCCATTCAAGGCGCGGGGTTTTTTCAAGTGCTGCTGCCCGATGGCACCACGGGCTACACCCGCGATGGTTCTTTTCAGAGCGATAGCCAGGGGCAACTGGTCACCGCTAACGGCTACGCGGTGCAACCCGCGCTCACTATTCCGGCCAACGCGCTCAATGTTTCCATCGGCAGCGATGGCACGGTAACCGTTACCCAGCCTGGGGCGGCGGCTCCCGTGCAAATTGGCAGCGTGCAACTGGCGATGTTTATTAATCCGGCTGGGCTGCAAAGTCAGGGCGAAAATTTGTATGTGGAAACGGCCTCTTCCGGTGCGCCTAGCACCAGTGCGCCTGGACTCAATGGCGCGGGGCTGCTGAATCAGGGCTATGTGGAAACGTCTAACGTCAACGTGGTGGAAGAGTTGGTGAATATGATTCAAACCCAACGTGCGTATGAAATAAATTCCAAGGCCATTTCGACTTCGGATCAGATGTTGCAGAAGCTGTCGCAGATTTAATCTGTAGAAAAATGGAGCACAGGGAGTATGTGATGCAGAAAATCATTATCGGAATAGTCATGATCGGCTCGCTGCTGGCCTGTACGCCCTCGACCAACATTCGGCAGCCGATGTCGGCGCGTCCGCAAGAGCCAAAAACCGCCACGTTTAATAACGGCGCAATCTATCAAGCGGGCTATGGCGAGCGGCCATTGTTTGAAGATAAGCGTGCGCGCAATATCGGCGATACCATTGTTATCGTGATAGCAGAAGTGACTTCTGCCAGCGGCAAGTCTAGCAGTGGCGCGGATCACAGCGGCAGCTTTAATGCCACTACACCCGCTTTTGCGGGCAGTGCCGTCGCGCAAAAAATATTCAGCCCGATTAGCGTAACTGGAAATTCCAGTGGAAAATTGAGCAACAAAAGTGACAGTGCCAGCAACAATACTTTTTCGGGAACGATCACTGCCACCGTGATTGAAGTGTTGGCGAATGGCAATTTATTAGTGAGCGGCGAGAAGCAAGTGGCGATCAATCACGCGCATGAATATGTGCGATTTTCGGGGGTGGTGAATCCCACTACGATTTCTGGAAATAACACCGTGGTGTCTACGCAGGTGGCCGACGCGCAGATTGAATACAAGGGCGCGAACAAGATTGATTTGTCCACGATTACCAGCATGTTGGGCAGGGTGTTTATGTCGGTGATGCCGTTTTGATTGGGGTTGGATACAAGGAACTTAAAATGAAAAAAATAATTCTGCTGTTGCTACTCATCCTGCCGTGCACGGCCTTCGCGCATCGCATTAAAGATTTGGCCACGATACAAGGCGTGCGTGATAACCCGTTGCTGGGATATGGCTTGGTGGTTGGCTTGGACGGTAGCGGCGATCAAACCA
>JANONT010000034.1:0-2092 GCA_031420955.1 Candidatus Nitrotoga sp.
AAAAATACGTTCGGCGGCAGGGTTAAACGTCTCGATCACCCCGCGTTCATCCATCGTAATAATACCTTCACCCGCGCTATCTAAAATGGCGTCCAGGCGACGCTTGCTCACCCCGATTTGTTGTGCTGCCAGCCTGGCCACGGCTTGCCCATGCACCAGCAGCCATGTCAGCCAAGCCAATAGAATACTGGCCCCTATCCCCGCATAAACCACCAAGGCTGATGATCTGGCATCAAACTGGGCATCAAAACCGGGCATGGAGCGCGTCATCAAAGTCCAGGTCCGTCCCAAAATGTTAATTTGCCTGGTGGCTTCAAAACGTGCATGCGGTGGCTTTGCGCTTGATGTGCGATGACCATCCGCGTCGTACATCAACGCTTCGTTTGAGATTTGAGTACCCCCATAAATCTCGATGTCCACATCAACTGAACCCGCACCCAAAATGCCTTCCATTAAATCATCCATGCGGAAAGCCGAGCCCACCAAGCCTATAAAATTAGCCTGCCGCTGTGCAATGGTATCCAACACAGCCCCATTTTTATAAATGGGCAATGCCATGATGACCCCCGCTTGAATTCGCTGGTCGGTCTCCTGCACCAGCTTGATTTTCTCCGTCAACGCGGATTCGCCCGTATCTCTTGCTTGTTCGATAACAGCGCGACGAAGGGGATCGGGAAGATGGTCGTAACCAAAAGCGCGTAAATTACGACCAGAAAATGGCTCAACGTATTTGACAACCATATAAGCATCGCGCTCGCCGGCGGGGTGAATGTTGTAATCGGGGAAACCCTCACGCCGCACTTCAGCAATGTGCCTGGCCTTTTCTGCCGCAGGTATCCAGACGACATAACCGATACTTTGTATACCTGGGAAATTTTTTTCTATTTGCAGGGATTCGACATAAGCGTGAAACTCATCTCTCGTCACGGTCTTGGAGGCTCTATGCAGACCCTGGCCGCCACGCAGCACCTGCTGATAAGCCAGCATACGCTGTTCAATTCGGTGGCTGATGTCCTGCCCCAGAAAATCAAATTTGTTTTGCAGACCTTGCAGGGCGTTTCGCTGCTCGTTTTTCCACAGCATAAACGTGGCCAACAATGATATGGATAACACAATCCACGGCAAGCTTCGGGCGAGTGAAGGTTTGATTGGTGCAGGATACATCCACGCCCTTTCTATTGGCTGTTAGCAGCCATTAAGTGATGTGAGTGAGTGGGTACAGGTTAAGCCCACGCCCCGTTATTCCCGCCTTAGAAAGATTCTGTCGGGGGCGGAAATGACGCGGCTAATGAATGATTTGGGTTGAACAGTCCAGGTTAATGTTGCAACACCTTAATGACATCTTCTACCACTTTTTTGGCATCACCAAAAATCATCATACTTTTGTCCAGATAAAATAACTCATTATCCAAGCCTGCGTAGCCCGCTGCCATACTACGTTTAACCACCAGTATCGTGCGCGCTTTGTGCGCTTCTAAAATCGGCATACCGTAGATGGGGCTGGCCGGATCAGTCTTGGCGGCGGGGTTAACCACGTCGTTCGCGCCGATCACCAGTACCACATCGGTGTCGGCAAACTCATTATTGATCTCGTCCATTTCTTCCACTTGCTCGTAGGGCACTTCCGCTTCGGCCAACAGCACGTTCATGTGCCCCGGCATACGGCCCGCCACCGGATGAATGGCGTAGCGCACTTTCACGCCTCGCGCGGTGAGCAAGGTCGCCATTTCGTTGATCGCGTGTTGCGCGCGTGCGACGGCCAAGCCGTAGCCCGGGACGATGATGACGCTATCCGCATTGCTCATCATAAACGCGGCATCTTCCGCGCTGCCACTGCGATAGGTTTTTTGCTCAACCGCGCCTGCGCCATCGGTCGCCGCGACCTCGCCAAAGCCGCCAAAAATCACGTTGATGATGGAGCGATTCATCGCACGGCACATGATGTACGACAAAATCGTGCCGGAGCTGCCCACCAACGCACCCGCAATAATCAGCATATTATTATTCAAGGTGAAGCCTATGCCCGCTGCGGCAAAACCGGAATAAGCGTTGAGCATACTCACTACCACCGGCATGTCCGCCCCACCGATCG
>JANONT010000035.1:0-4457 GCA_031420955.1 Candidatus Nitrotoga sp.
CCGCGCAAATTGGATGACAGTTGCACATTTGCCTGCTGATCGCGGATCGTAATATTCGCCTCCCACGGGCTGCTGCCATGCACATTATTCAGCAGCGGATACGCCGTGCTGGCGCGAAATTTATCAATGTCCGCCACGCCCTGCGCCTTAGCGCGCAAGGGCTTTCCTTGCTTACTCGACAACACTAACTTGGCCGGGCCACCCAAAATATGCGCGGTGACATCTTTCGTGTGTAATGAGGATTCCGTAAATGACAAGCTGCCATTGGATTGTTGCGCGACTAAGCCGCCGGGGATGGTCACCTCGTTATCTAAAAATTGGTACGTGCCGGCAACCTTGAGAACATCGGCGGGCAGAGTGGCAGGCACTGCGATGGGCGGAGTGGCGGGTACAGATGACACAGCCAGCGGTGCCGCAACAGACGCAGCAGCAGATATCGTCTCAACCGCTATAGGCGTGCTCAGCGGAATATCTAAAGACAAGGCGAGCTTGCCATTGCCGCGTGCAGAAAAATGATCGCTCGCACCCTCTATATAGCCACGCACTGGACTTTTTCGAATAAACTCTAAAAAGCGCGACGTTTCCCCCGTAGCTTCGCCGCGTATTTGCAAGAGCAAATGTGGACTGGTTATATCGGGCACCACCACGCTCACATTGTGCAGATTGCCGCCCACCGAAGTCGCGCTTAACACCATTGTTTCCAGCCGTTTTCCGACGATGGAAAATTCAGCCACGCCCTGTTCCACACGCGGCCACTCGCTCATATATTCCACCACGCCGCCCGTGGCACGCGCTTTTATTTCAAACAACCCCGTATCTTTTTCCGCAAATGGAAAGTCTTTTAAATTGCCGCGCAAGGTCAGCCGAAGATCATCCGACTGCCCATCTAGCAATGCATTTTTCAGCCACTCACGACCCGCACCTTTAAGCGCGATGAGCGGCGTGTAGCGCGCCGCGTGGCGTACTTTAGCGCGCGTGAGATGCACCTTTAAATCCAACACGCCGGGGCCGTTCGCCACCGTCTGCAAGCTCCACGCCGCAGTGCCTGCGGCATCTTCATTCTCGGCCACCACGTTATCAAATTGCATCAAATAACCTTGCTCATTTTTCTTCCAACTCGACTTGGCTGCCAATAGATCAAATTGCAATGGCTCGGCCATGAATTCTGGTGCATCCACTTTCAAATTGGTTGAATTCAGCAATAGCGTACCAGCACCCATATTGCCATTGATGCTGCCACTCAAACCCGAAAACCCGGGTAGGCGACCCACGCGCCGCAAAGCGAGATTTGCAAAATGTGCGTTGACTTCAAATTGCTGCAAATTGTCTGCGCTGCCCTGCCACTTGGCGCGCAAATTTGACACCTGCCCACCGGGTGCAAATTGAAACAACTGTTGCCGCAGCCCAGAACCCACAGGGAGAAAATCAGCTAGGCTCGCCAGCCCCAACAGCTCTAAAGAATCCGCGCGCACTTCACCGCTGGCAGGCTTGCTTTTAGTGGCATTGGCCAGCCGCAAATAAAAATCAGTCGGCTGTACATCCAGGCCATTTTTTAATTGCAGGGAGAATTTTTGCAGAGCAATTTCAAACCCATTGCTGACGTTTTGCCAAACCAAACGACCGCGCATTGCTAACACGTCCAGCGGCAATAAATCATCGGCCAATTGTGTTTGCACACCTGTCAACGCTAAGTCTACCGTCATCTGGCTGACTTGCCCTTCACGCACTTGCATCCAACCTCGCAGGCCGCCCTCGCCACGTTTGAGTGCGTTTAATGCAGGCAACCACGGCTTCCATGCGGGTACATTGGCGTGATTAATTTGCATGTAAAGCTGCCCGTGCCACGCTTTAAAATCAACAAAGCTATTGCCCTGAAAATCGCCGCGCACATCCAAGCTGCTAGAGAGTTTGGCGGGAGGCTCGGCGCGCAAAGCAAAACGATGTTCCGAGCCATCGTTATCAATAAGTAAATTGACCTTCTTTAAAATCAGTGTGGGCGCGGCATTCATCTCGTCACGCCAACTGATGCGCGCATCGCGCACCACAATACGCGACTGGTTCAGCACCCAATCGGTGAGACTACTATCGGCGACCGCTTCGCTATCATCGCCCGTTACCGCCACATCGGCCACGTGCAAGTTTCCGTCCTTATCGCGCCGAATACGCAGGTTCGGCTGCTCAATTGCTAGACTGTGCAATCTGAGTTCGCCAACCAACAAAGACTGCCAGGACAAAACGTTTTCAATGCGCTGAAAAGTCAATGTCGCCCGTCCTTGCTTATCCAACACGCGCACATCGGCAAAAGATAATCTGGGACGTATACCATGCCAGTCGCCTGTAATTTTACCGATAACGACCGGGGAGCCAGCCGCCTGCGAAGCTATTAAAGTAATGTCATCATGGTAACGCTCGATCTCCGGTAGCAACCAAAATTTAGACCCCAGCCACACGACTGCGCCCAGCAAAATAATTCCGGCCAGCAACATGCGTGCCAATACCCGCAGACTGAACCATGAATTTTTCAGGAATGTTTTGAGCATAGTGGGAATCTGGAAAACGGGGCGACTCTAAATAAATCGACTCATCCACGCACAGCAAATTTATAATGAGGGCAGACCCGCATTTTAACCCGAAGCCGCCCATGAATACCAAAACCTCCGTCTCCCCGCTCAATTTTGAAGCCGCGCTGCAACGCACGCAGCACTGCAGCCGCTATGTGCAACACTTGCTAGCCAGCAACCCGGAGCTGCTCACCCTTTTGCGCGCCGATTATTTACAGCCCTGCACAGCCACAAAAATACAGCAATGGTTGGCAGCAATGACTATCAGCGATGAAACCTCTTTGTCTGCTGCACTACGCCAATTACGCAAACGCGTCATGCTACAAGTGCTCACCCGCGACCTAGGCGGGCAAGCCAATTTGGCGGAAGTGGTCAGCGCGATGTCGGCCTTGGCAACGTTAGTTATTCAACAATCACAAACTTTTGTCATGCAAGCCTTGCTGGAACAATATGGGCAGCCGCGCAGTGCAAGTACTGGCAAGGCACAGGAGCTGATGGTGATCGGCATGGGCAAGTTGGGCGGCGAGGAGTTGAATGTTTCGTCCGATATTGATCTGATTTTTATTTACGCCGAAGACGGCCAAACCGATGGCGAACACAGCATAGGCAACCACGAATTTTTCAGCAAATTAGGCAAACGGCTCATTAATTTAATCGACGAAATAACCGCAGAGGGTTACGTCTTTCGCGTGGACATGCGCTTACGCCCATACGGCGACAGCGGTCCATTAGTGATGAGTTTAGCTGCATTGGAAGAATATTTAGTGGCACAAGGACGCGAATGGGAACGCTATGCGTGGATTAAAGCGCGTGTGGTTTCGCCAGAAAATTGTGCCTCGACTCAGGACCTAGACCAGCTCACGCGCCCATTTATTTTTCGCAAATATTTGGATTTCAGCGCGTTCGATTCCATGCGTAAATTGCATATCCAAATTCAGCGCGAAGTACAACGGCGGGATCGTGTCAATAACGTCAAGCTGGGACCAGGCGGCATACGCGAGATCGAGTTTATCGCGCAAGTATTTCAACTCATACGCGGCGGGCAAGATTCCAGTTTGCGGATTCGCCCTACCCTGCAAGTGCTGCAACGCTTGGCCGAGTTAAATCTACTCACCCCGGAAATCGTCGCGCAATTGAGTCAGGCGTATATTTTTTTACGCAACTTGGAACATCGTTTGCAATATTTAGACGACCAGCAAACGCAAGATATACCTGACAACCCAGCAGATCAGGAGATACTCGCAGCCGGCATGGGCTATGAGAATTATGCCGCGCTGCTGGCGCAATTAAACGAACACCGGCAAATAGTCAGCACACAATTCGCGCTCATTTTTAGCACACAAGAAGAGCCAGACGACCTCGCCGACGGCGCGTTATGGCATGGCAACATGCAAGTGCCCGAGATGACAGAAATCTTGCTGCAATTAGGTTACAGCGATGCTCATGCCTTGGCCGAGCGGCTCGTACAAATACGCGGCAGTGGACGTTATCGCCAGCTCCCCGCGTCCAGCCAACGCCGCTTGGATAAACTCATCCCGCAATTTATTACACTGTGCGCTGCCACATCAAACGCCGATCAAGCCTTGCCGCGCGTGCTAAAACTTTTGGAAAATATCAGCCGCCGCGCGTCTTATTTATCTTTTTTAGCCGAGTATCCGCAGGTACTGCCACGCCTTACCAACATTGCCAGCGCGAGCGAGTGGGCCAGCGAATATTTAGTGCAACACCCCATTTTGTTGGATGAATTATTAGATGCGCGAGAAATTTATCGTGCACCGGATTGGGCAGCGTTGCGTGCCGAGTTGCAAACAGAGTTGGCGCAACACGCGGATGATATGGAGCAACAAATGGACGCGCTGCGCCGCTTCCAGCACGGCCAAGTTTTTCATCTACTGG
>JANONT010000036.1:0-6562 GCA_031420955.1 Candidatus Nitrotoga sp.
GATAGATTTTGTTTTACCATCCAGTTCAGAGGCAGATAATTCCAGCCCTAACACTCTGCCCGATGCGGCATCAAATAAAGAAAGATTAAGACCGCCCACACCACTGGAGCCGCCAGGCAAGTTGATGTTGTTGCTGCCGCCCGTACCACCCGTAAAGCCGCCGGGAACCAAAGAGGCATTGAGCGGGCCGTTAAAACCTAGCTTGCCGCCTAGGGTTCTGTTAAAAGTATCCGTCGCTTCAACAAAGCGCGCTTCTATCATGACTTGGCGCACGGCCACGTCAATTTGTTTAATTAAGGCTGCAGCTTCTTCTAAGCGTCCTGGCGTGTCTTGCACAAACACGGTGTTGGTGCGTGGGTCGGAAACCGCGCTACCCCGTTTGGACAAGATACGCTGCCTGTCGCTTTGCAGTAGTGTAACGATAGCATCGGCTTTTTGGTAACTTAACTCAAAACTTTCGGTACGTAGAATTTCTAAGTCGGCAATTTCTTGCCCAGCAGTTAGGTTTAATTTTTCTCTGGCATTGATTTCATCTCGCGGTGCGACTTGCACCACATTGCCGTTTTTACGCATGTCCAAGCCGCGTGTATCCAAGATGATTTGCAGGGCTTGATCCCACGGCACATCTTTTAAGCGCAAGGTCAAATTGCCACTGACGGTGTCGCTGATAACCATATTGAGATTGGTGAAATCCGCGATGACATTCAATGCTTCGCGCACAGCAATGCTTTGGAAGCTGAGCGTTAATTTTTCACCGGTGAATTCTTTGGGGCCTGCCTTGGCGGCTTTTTTAGGATCTTCAATCACAGGTTTAACTTCAATTACAAAGCGTTTGTCCGCTTGGTATGCAGCGTGCTCCCAATTTCCTCTAGGCTCAATAATCATGCGCACATTGTCACCCTGCATAAAGGTGTCGATACCATCAACGGGTGTGCCAAAATCGGTGACGTCCAGTTTGCGCTGCAAGTTAATTGGCAAGTTGGCTTTATTAAAATCGACAATGAGTTTTCGCCCCTGTTGTTTTACGTCAATGCCAATGCCCGCGTCGGACAAGTTTACTTCGATACGACCTTCGCCGCTTTTGCCGCGACGAAAATCAATGCTGCTTAAGCTGTATTTTTGTGTACTGGGTTTTGCTTCCGCGAAACGGACTGGAGCTGCTGTCATTGCTTGTGGCGCTTTCCCTTGTAGGGTAATCAGTAAGTTATTACCTTCAAAAGCTGAGCTATAGGCCAACATTTTGCTCAAATTAATCACAAGGCGGGTGCGCGTACCAACCTGCACCACATTGGCACTACGTAATTCACCCTCACCAAACTCTATGATGGATTTTTCTAGCCCACTGCCCGTGTTAACAAAATCAAAGGCGATGCGCGGCGGGGTGCTGATGCTGAAATTGAGGGGCGCTGCGGTGGGTGTATTTTTTAGCCCGACTTCAATGACCCGTTTTCCATCTGGCAGGTTACTTACTTTGAGCGATTGAATAATATTCAATTCATCCGAATTTTGCGCGGTGGGGTTTTGTGCTTCATTCGTGTTCTGCGCGTGAGCAGTTAACGCGCAGACCGCCAACAGGGTAGAGGTGATACGCAGTGTGTAGTTGATTATTGCTTTGTGTTGTTTCATGATTTACTCCTAATCATTTCGATGCATTGCCCGAAAAATGCGTTTTAGTCAACGCGTTCTGGGTCATTCCATTAATATCAAGCTGCTCATGCGCTCTGTCCAATCACCCGCACTGTCTTGAACCGTTTCTTTAACCGTAATTTCACTTTCGGTAATGCTTACAATTTTTCCGAAATTTTGCCCCAGGTAGTTGCCTACCCTCACTCGATGTATCTTGCCATCTGGTGCGCGCACAATCGCGTGACCGGTATTGGCCCGCTGCAGGAAGCCCACCATCTTCAAGCCTTCCAACGGAAACTCTTCCAAAGCTTCTTTATTGCGCGACACGTCTGGCTGATTTAATCCGCCCCGCCCAGCACTGGCCGCTTCAGCTTTACGGGGCTTAAATGGATTAGGCAAGCCTTGAGCGTTATCATAAATAAAGGGTTCGTAGGGTTTGAGTTCGGGTGGCGGATCAACTTTGCCGCGCATATCTGAGCCCGCATTTTTGACAAAATCACGCAAGTCTTGGAACTCTTCTCCGCCGCACGCACTTAAGGTGACGGCTAGTAATATTGGGAAAATGAATTTCATTATTTGGCCGCTCCCGGTTTAGCAGCCTTTTTCTGTGCAGCCAATTCCGTTTCATCCAAGTAGCGATATGTTTTGGCTGTGGCATCTAACACGAGCTGCCCACTACTTGCTGGGCTAATGCTCATTTCTGTCAGTGACACAATGCGCGGAAGTTGGGCAACATCGCTGGAAAAACGCCCGATGTCATCATAATTGCCAGTTACTTTTATGATGATAGGTTGCACGGCAAACACGCCTGTAATGGTTTCGGCACCGGGTCTAAATAATTCAAATAACAAGCCGCGCCCCAATCCGGCTTGATTAATATCCGTGAGTAAAGCATCCATCTCAGATTTGCTCGGGAGCTGTTTAAGGAGCCCGTCAAAAGATTCTTTAGTATCAATTAATTTTTTCTTAATGCTTTCCAAATTAATGGCGATGCTTTTCTTCGATTCATAATCTGCTTTTAAGGTCACCTCGGTTTGCTCGGCTATATTCAGCTCTTCAAGCTGACCCTGCCAATCAAGTATGTAGCCCACCACGAGTATGGCTAAAAATAGCGACACGCAAGCCCCGCCTTTGATTGCCCACGGCCAGCCACCCGGATCTTTGGGGTTGACATTTTTCAGGTCTTCTAATAATTGCTTGAAATTCATCAATCCACCTAACCTTTCGGGGCTGCTGGTTTAGCCGCAGCGGGAGCAACCGGTGTTTGCTGGGTCAGATTGAAGTTCAAGGAAAACTCGCTCAGGCGGGTGCCAGCGGTAGTAGTTGCTTGAACCTGTATCAATGTTGCTGAATCCAGCCAAGGGGAGCTATCAATAGAGCGCATTAACGTAGAAACTCGCGCATTAGATTGGGTAAAGCCCACCAGATTGATTTTGTTGCCAGTTTGCTTAATTGATTTCAAATACACGCCTTCCGGCAAAATACGTAACATTTGGTCTAACAAATGCACCGCATCTGAGCGCGTGCTCTGCAGATTTTCAACCACCGTTTTGCGTTCCAGCAAAATGGCGATTTCTGCTTTTAATATTTTTATCTCGGCGATTTGCTTGTCCAGCACCGCAATTTCTTCGGTCAAATATTGATTACGGCGACCTTGATAATCAATTTGGCTGCTAATGGCCGCGTGTACCAAACCAACCACAAGCGTTCCCAGCACAAATGAAAAACCTGCCAAGGCATAAAATTGCATTTGGCGTGCGCGGCGTTTTTCTGCGCGATGCGGCAATAAATTTATACGTATCATGTAGGATCAAACCTCCGTAGAGCCAATCCACAAGCCACCATCAAAGCGGGCGCATCGGTTTGTAATTGACGGGGTTTGATGCGACTGGATAAAGTCATTTGCGCAAATGGGTTCGCGATCAGCGTGCCAACTTGGGTACGTGCAGAAACCGCATCATCCAACCCTGGCAGTGCCGCACAGCCGCCTGCTAATACAATAAAACCAACCTCGCCATATTGCGTGGAGGTAAAAAATAGTTGCAAAGCGCGTTGTACTTCACTGGCCAAATTTTCAAGGTATGGCATTAAGACATCTTGCTCATAATTTTCGGGCAAGCCGCCGTTGCGTTTGCCAGCTTCCGCCTCTTCAGCAGACAGCCCAAAGGTATTCTGAATGTTTTGAGTTAGCTGGTCGCCGCCAGCTTGTTGGTCACGCAGATAAACAGATTGCCCGTTACGTAGCACATTCACTGTCATGACACTGGAGCCGATGCTCACTAGGGCGACACACTGGTCTACTGCACGCCCTGGCAATTGCGCGCAAATATGCTCAAACGCAGCTTCGGTCGCATAGGTTTCCACGTCCATCACCACCGCTTTAAGTCCGGCTACTTGAGCGGCGGCAACGCGATCTTCAACGTTCGCTTTGCGCGAAGCCGCCAAGAGAACCTCTACTTCGGAAGGGTCATTCGGGGCGGGACCAATGACCTGAAAATCTAAATTAACTTCTTCAATCGCAAAGGGAATGTACTGATTTGCTTCAGATTCCACCTGATATTCCAAATCTTCTTCACGTAGACCACTAGGCAATAGTATTTTTTTAGTAATGACCGCCGCCGTGGGCAAGGCCATGCCAATATTTTTAACGCGGGTGCCAGTACGTCGCCAAGCACGCTGCAAACTTTCGGCAACTGCTTCTAAATTGTTGATATTGCCGTCGCTGACGGCATCTTTTGGTAGGGGCTCAATAGCATAACGCTCCACTACATAGCCACCATTTTTTGGCAACTCGCTTATTTCAACGATCTTGACTGAGGACGAGCAAATATCCACGCCAATTAGGGGTGGAGTTTTGCCGTATAAAAAATCCAGCGAAATATCAAAATTTCCTTTAAGCATAGACTGGTTAGCACCGTTCCATATCAAATTAGGTTAAAGCCTATCAATAACTCTACTGTATGTAAAGTTATTTTTCTAATTTGGTTGAGTTTTTACGTGGATAGGGCAACAAAAAATTAACCTAGATAATCGTTGAATTTATGCCCCTAAAAAAGCTTGGTCGCGCTTGATTTGAATTGAGATCACCTTGAATTTGCGGCTTAAATTACCCACTTAAGTGCCAGTGAGAGGCCCAGAATGACCACTTATCAGGATTTTGCAGCGCATGATTTTTGCTATCTGGTAGAATGCGTGCCGATTTGATATCTAGGGTAGCTTTCGCAAAAGTTAGCGAAAAAATCTATTTTTAAGGTGTGCGTAAATGTTAGCTCAAACCCTCCGACTACAAAAACGTAAATTAGTGCTGCGCTGGTTTGTGGCACTATCTAGCTTCCCCTTGCTGGGAATTGTTGCAGCTTTTGGCATTGTTCCGCAGCAAGAAATTATTTCTCCCGCACTGCAGAAAGTTGTAGAAACAATTACGCTGCCGTTGGATGAGGTGCAGTCCACCACGCAAGTATTGAACCCTTTTTTCTGGCGCACGGAGTATGTGCAGCGCGGGGATACGATGGATAGCTTATTGCAGCGCATGAATGTGAATGATGCGGCAGCCAGTGAGTATTTGAACAGTGCGCCAGTAGCATTGATACGCAAGCTACCTGTCGGAAAGTCAGTGCAGGTTGAGATGCGTTTAGATGGTAGCCTTGTGGCACTTCGATATGCCGACAGCAGCGGCAATGAAACTGTGATTGAGCGTGATGCCAATGGCTTTACCACCCGCACCTTGCCCGCTCAATTGGAGCAACGCTTGCTGGTGCGTAGTGGTGAAATTAACAGCTCCCTTTTTGCGGCGATGGATGCGGCTGGGCTGCCCGACTCTATCGCTAACCAACTGGCGGAATTATTGGGCGGCAGCATAGATCTGCATCGGGATTTGCGTAAGGGCGATCAATTTAACCTCATTTACGAGATGAATTATAGCAATGGCGAAGCTACTCGCGCAGGGCGTATACAAGCGGCAGAGTTCATCAATCAGGACATCAGTCATCGGATTGTTTATTTTCAAGGCAATGGGCAGCGTGGGGGTTATTTCACGCCTGAGGGACGTAGTACCCATAGGACATTTTTGCGCTCTCCGCTGGAATATTCTAGGGTGAGCTCAAAATTTACTTTGTCGCGCTTTCATCCAGTACTCGCTAAATGGCGCTCGCACAAAGGCGTAGATTACGCTGCGCCCACGGGCACTAAGATTCGGGCAACGGCAGATGGCATAGTGACGTTTGCTGGCAAACAGGGCGGTTACGGCAATATGATAAAAATACAACATGCTGGTGGTTACACTACGCTGTACGGGCACCTGTCTCGCTTTGTGCCCAATTTACATCGGGGCTCGCGTGTCAGCCAGGGCGACATCATTGGATATGTTGGCATGACGGGCTTGGCTAGCGGCCCACACCTACATTATGAATTTATGGTTCACGGTCAGCCACGTGACCCGATGCGTGTGGTCTTGCCGGATGCCAGCCCGATTCCGCCCGATCAAAAAGCCGCTTTTTTAGCAGCCACGCACAGTTTGACGGAGCAATTGGCTATCTTGCCGCAGTTGGCTAAGTTGGATTGATAAACCACTTTTAGTAACTTGTTGCGGGTAGTTTTTTTAGAAATTATTCCCCCAAAATATTCCGGTCACACGTCGCACTTCACACGTATCCGGGTTGATTAAAGCCATGCAAAAACCATCTCATTTTTACATCGGCATTATGTCGGGTACCAGCTTAGATGGTGTGGATGCAGCCTTGGTCGACCTGTCTTCGCAGCAACCCAAGCTCATCGCCACGCATTACCTAGCTTACCCCGCTACGCTGCAAACAGCTTTGCTGGCATTACATCAAGCTGGCTCCGACGAGCTGCACCAATCACAACTCATTAGCCAGCAGCTCGCACATTTATACGCCACCGCTACGGCAGAGCTGCTACAAAAATCGCATTTTCAAGC
>JANONT010000037.1:0-7960 GCA_031420955.1 Candidatus Nitrotoga sp.
GTTTAGGGCGAACATGGAGTTCTCTTGACCCAAGTCACGCACCTAACGGGCGGGGTCGCTCGCCCCCACAAGATGTTGGCGTAGGGGCGAACTCATCATGCGACCGCATGTGTTACATGACGCTCGCCCGCGCCAGCACAGCCAGTGGAACCCGAACTTGACTCACCTTGACCAACGAACAGTTGGGCTGGAAAGTGGGCATACACCTCACCTTTGTCCTTTCTGGCCTTGCCTTCGCGGTGATGGATTGGCTTGGTAGCGGTAAAAAACATGGTGCGGGAAGCTAATCTTAGTCCCTGGCAAGTTGTAAATAAAAACCCGCCACTCGGCGGGTTTTATTTGGGGGCGGTTTTTTAGGAAGTCCGTTTCTTCAACACAAATTACTCATTCAAATTAAAGTCTCGAAAAGAACCAAAAGCTCGAATAAACTCATCGCTCAATCAACATGGCATCGCCGTAACTAAAAAATCGATATTCTTTTTCTACGGCATATCGATAAGCTGCCAGCAAATTCTCCGTGCCACCAAACGCACACACCAACATCAGCAGCGTCGTTTTGGGTAGATGAAAGTTGGTGAGCAACATATCAACCACTTGGAATTTATATCCCGGCGTGATGAAGATGCGAGTCTCCCCTGCCCCGCCGATGAGCTCACCTTTTTTATCCGCGCCTGGTTGTGCCGCACTCTCTAGCGCGCGCAAGCTCGTGGTGCCGACGGCAATTACACGACCACCGTTTTTCCGTGCGTGATTAATCGCATCGACAGTCGTTTGTGGAATGTCATATTGCTCGCTGTGCATGACATGCTCGCGCAGATTTTGCACACGCACGGGCTGAAAAGTACCCGCGCCAACATGCAGGGTGACATAGGCAATGTGTACGCCCATGTTGCCGATAGCGGCGAGTATGGCATCGTTGAAATGCAGACCAGCCGTGGGTGCAGCGACCGCGCCAGGTTTCCGTGCGAAAATAGTTTGGTAGCGCGCTTCGTCTGCTATGTCCGCCGCGTGGGTGATGTAGGGCGGCAGGGGGAGTTGGCCGTGTCGCTCAAGTAGCACAGCTACGTCATCGGCATTTTCAAAATGGAGTTGAAAAAATTCGCCGACGCGCTCGACGACTTTCACCGTTAAATGCTCGGCCAAAATTAATGTGCTACCCGGCTTAGGCGCATGGCTGGCGCGTATTTGCGCCAAGACTTGGTGTGTGTCGAGCAAGCGTTCGACCAACACTTCTACGCGGCCTCCACTTTCTTTTACACCAAACAAGCGCGCCTTTAATACGCGCGTGTCGTTCAAAACCAGCACATCATTTTTGCGTAACGCGCCTAGTAAATCGCTAAAGCGACGATCCCATAGTTGCGTGCCGCGCAAATGTAGTAAACGACTATCGCCCCGCTCGGCAGAGGGAAATTGCGCGATTAAATGGTCGGGCAGGGAGAAATTAAAATCGTCGGTTTGCATTGCGGAATGTTGAAAAATGAATGGGCGATATTGTAGCTGCTTTCATTTGTGGAAAAATTCAGGTTAAATTGAAACTTACATTTTTCGATTTTTTTGCCAATTTTTTGGAGCGCGTGTCATGCTAAATCTGGATCATTTAATTATTGAATTTGATAAAGGCTTACGTACTTTATTTAGCCACGCGCATAGCACGCGCCCGCACCCGGATGCGAATGTGCCAGACGCGAATGTGCCCGATACCGTTTTGAATGAAGCGGACAAAAAACTTTCCATCGCCTTGATGCGTGTCAACCATAGTGGCGAAATCAGCGCGCAGGCTTTGTACCAAGGGCAGGCACTCACTGCACGCGACCCTGCTGTGCAAAAAAAATTACAGCAAGCCGCACAGGAAGAGACCGATCATCTGGCGTGGACAGCGCAGCGCGTGCATGAACTCGGCGGGCATGTCAGCGTGTTTAATCCACTGTGGTATAGCGGTTCACTGGCCATAGGCGCGCTGGCGGGGTTATTGGGCGACAAATGGAATTTAGGATTTTTAGCAGAGACTGAGCGACAAGTGGGCGCGCATTTACAAAGCCATTTACAACAATTGCCGCCACAAGATGTTAAGAGCCGCGCAGTGGTCGCGCAGATGATTGCCGACGAAGCCAGCCATGCGGAAATGGCGCAAAAATTAGGCGGGGCAGAGTTGCCGAAGCCTTTGCAATTAGCGATGCAGGTCAGCTCTAAGGTGATGACGCAAACTTCGCGGTGGGTTTAACCCTACACCTGCACCACTTCAAAATCATGCGTTATATCCGCCACCTTACCTAGCATAATCGAAGCCGAGCAATATTTTTCTGCGGATAAATGAATGGCGCGTTCGACTTGTTCGGGCTTGAGGTCTTTACCCGTAACGACAAAATGAAAGTGTATTTTGGTAAACACTTTAGGGTCTTCATCGGCGCGTTCGGCGGCGATTTCCACCACGCAATCGGTCACTTGCTGGCGACTTTTTTTGAGAATGTGGATCACATCATAAGCACTGCATCCGCCGGTGCCCAGCAACAGCATCTCCATCGGGCGCGGCCCCAAATTGCGCCCACCACCACTGGGCGGCCCATCCATCAACACTGCGTGTCCGCTTTCTGTTTCACCTAGAAATGAAACCTGTTCTACCCATTTAATACGTGCTTTCATAATCTGCGTCCTTAACAAAATTGAGCGTTTATTTTGATGCTGATTTCAGGCGATACCATAGCATTCCTATTACTTCGTGCGTAAAAATTCTGCTGTATCGCATCGCTTCTGCGTTGGGAATAAAACTCAGTAGGTCGGTGCGATAGCGCGTGGTGTAAGCCGTGGCGGCGGGGATCACTTCAAAGCCTGCCGCCTGAAATGCGTACACAGCACGTGGCATATGCCAAGCATGAGTGACTAAAACAATGCGTTTTATTCCATGCGGCTGTAGCAAAGCGTAGCTGTGATAAGCATTTTCTAGTGTGTTTTCGGAAGATTTTTCCACCCATCGCACAGGCACGTTAAATTCCAGTTGCAACACATCTTGCATTTGCTGTGCCTCTGACACGGCGTTACCTACTGGGTTGCCGCCCGTTACCAATATCGGCAACTGGGTCTCGCGCTGTAATTTTGCGCCATAGCGCAAGCGCACTAAAGCTCCCGGACTAACGGTGTCCATGCCCTGATATTCTGGTGGATTAAAGTAAGTGCCCGCCCCTAAAATGACGATGGTCTGCGCCTCATCCTTTTGTAATGTTAATAATGGCGGTGAAGTTTCTAGCTGTCGCAACGCGCTTTCGGCAAAATACGGGGTAGCACTAATCCATAATAAAATAAACGAAGTTGCAATCAACCCACGCGCTAATTTTGCACGACGATTCCACAAAATGCAGCCCACAATGCCTAGCAATATTAGGCTGAGCGGGGGCAAAATTAAGGCACTGATAATTTGGGTGAGTGACCACGACATAATGCTTAGGTGGGCAGTAGAGTGACTAAGGTTAGCATCGCGTGGCGGATTGTTTGCGGTATGTTTGACAGAAGTCGGTCGGTCGGCATAGAATGCGCCCCTTTTTGCAGTACCCCAGACTCGCATTTTGCTCAATCGGGGTGGCGCATTTTATCTGTATTGGAAGTGCTATGAAAACTTTTTCCGCTAAACCTCATGAAGTACAACACGATTGGTTTCTGGTCGATGCTGCCGAAAAAACACTAGGCCGTCTGGCCAGCCAAATCGCAGACCGCCTGCGTGGCAAGCATAAAGTAATTTATACCCCGCACGTTGATACGGGCGATTTTATCGTCGTAGTCAACGCGAAGAAATTGCGCGTAACTGGCAAAAAAGCCGAGAACAAAGTGTATCACCGCCATACGGGTTATCCGGGTGGTCTGTTCACAACGAATTTCACCAAATTGCAAAATCGTTTTCCTGAGCGCGTTTTGCAAAAAGCCGTCAAGGGAATGTTACCTAAAGGGCCGTTGGGTTATGCCATGTTAAGCAAGCTGAAAGTGTATGGCGGCGCAACTCATCCTCACACTGCACAGCAGCCTAAACCGATTGATTTATTGAAAGCCAGAATATGAGCGTAACTTACAACTATGGTACGGGTCGTCGCAAAAGCGCAGTCGCCCGTGTATTTATCAAACCTGGCAAAGGTGACATCGTGGTGAACGATAAACCGCTAGATGTATTTTTCTCACGCGAAACAGGCCGTATGGTGGTTCGTCAGCCGCTGGAATTAACCGACACGCTGAACAAGTTCGACATCATGGTGAATGTGTTTGGTGGCGGGGAATCAGGTCAAGCAGGTGCGGTGCGTCATGGCATTACTCGCGCGCTGATTGATTTTGATGAAACCCTGCGTCCCGTGTTGAGAAAAGCAGGCTTGGTCACACGCGATGCGCGTGAAGTTGAACGTAAAAAGGTCGGTCTACGCAAAGCGCGTCGCCGTAAGCAGTTCTCCAAGCGCTAAGTTGTTTCAGCGTACTTTCAAAAACTGCCTTTGGGCAAAAACCGCCTTCGGGCGGTTTTTTCATTGTATGATTCAGGTCGTTGTTAGATTGCAGATAATTAGGAGTTGGGCGTGATTAAAGTAGGCATCGTCGGCGGCACAGGCTACACCGGGGTTGAGTTGCTGCGTTTGTTGGCACTGCACCCCAAGGTGGAGCTGCGCGTGATTACTTCGCGCGCGGATGCAGGAATGCCCGTCAGCCAGATGTTTCCTAGCTTACGCGGATATGTGGATATGGCTTTTAGCCACCCTGACCAAGCCAATTTGTCCGCATGTGACTTGGTTTTTTTCGCCACGCCTAACGGCATCGCCATGCAAGAAGCCGTTGCCTTATTAAATGCTGGGGTGCGGGTGATTGATCTATCCGCAGACTTCCGTATTAAAGACGTGGCACTGTGGGAAAAGTGGTACGGCATGACCCACGCCTGCCCGCAACTAATTGAACAAGCGGTATATGGCTTGCCCGAAGTCAATCGCGCTGAAATTCGGCAAGCACGTTTGGTAGCCAATCCCGGCTGCTACCCCACAGCGGTACAACTAGGCTTTTTACCCTTGCTGGAAGAAAACTTAGTCGATAGCTCCAACTTAATCGCCGATGCGAAATCGGGCGTGTCGGGTGCGGGACGGCGTGCTGAAATAGGCACATTGCTGGCTGAAGCGGGCGATAATTTCAAGGCTTATAACGTGGGCGGGCATCGGCATTTGCCAGAGATTAAACAAGGCTTGGCGCGGGCTGTGGGAAGGGAAGTGGGGTTAACTTTTGTGCCGCATTTGCTACCGATGATACGCGGCATCCATGCGACTTTATACGCACACGTTGAGCGCGAAGCCGAGTTGCAATCGTTATATGAACAGCGTTACAAGGACGAACCTTTTGTCGATGTTATGCCTGCTGGCAGCCACCCAGAAACACGTTCGGTACGTGGTGCAAATGTGTGCCGCATCGCGCTGCATCGCCCGCAAGATGGCAATGTGCTGGTAATATTGTCGGTGATTGATAACTTAGTGAAAGGCGCGGCGGGACAAGCGGTACAAAATATGAATATCATGTTCGGCTTACCCGAAACGACCGCGCTCACCAACGTTCCCTTGCTTCCCTAACCGCAAGATGGCTCGCCCAGAATATTTCCGAAAAATTGAACGTAGAGTTAACACCTCCCGTCGGCGCTTGTCGGTTAGGCCACAAGCACCGTGGTATGCGCGAGTGGTGTGGGCTTTGCTACTTGTTTTGACAACAGGCGGTATAGGCTGGTGGACTTATAATACGGGCTTGGAATCGGCTGGATTTTATCGGCAACAGGCGGAAATAGAGTTAGCTCAGTTACGCAATCAGACTGAATTGCAGCAAAGCGAAATAGCAGACCTGTCGAGTAAAGTCGCCTCTTTCGAACGACAGATACAAATAGAACAAGCAGCCACCATAGAGTTGATGGCGCAAACAAAAAATATGAATGAGGAAAACTTACGCCTCAAAGAAGATTTAACTTTGTTTCAAGGTTTAACCCTACCGGGGGCACGCGAGGGGAAATTATCGGTTCAATACTTCAGAGTAGAGCGCGATGCTTTGCCGGATGAGTACCGCTACCGCTTATTGTTGGTGCAGGGCGGCCAGCAAAGAGCCCCTGCATTTCAAGGCAAATTTCAGTTGTTAGTTAATATACGGAACGGAGAACAGAAGTCCGTGTTGCTCTTTCCGAAATCAGATGCAACGCAAGCCAGCGAGATCAGCAGTTTTGACGGAACGGATATCGCTTTAGAAAAGAGTACTTATCAATTAAACTTCAAACATTATAAGCGCATCGAGCACAGCTTCAGATTACCACCGGATACAACCATTGAAAGCGTTCAGGTGCGTGTCTATGAAAATGGCACCAGCCAACCAAAAATACAACAGAGTGTGAGCCTATCTTAAAATTATCCGCGCTGTAATAATTAAATCTTTGAGCTATATCGTTAGGGAGTAAAACATGTTTGGAAAAAAGCATAGCAAGCCGCAAGAACGCATTGATTCGCTCATCGGCGCAATGGCCAAGATAGAGGGCGATTTAACGTTCAGCGGTGGCTTGCGCGTAGATGGCGAAATTCGCGGCAATGTCACTGCCAAGCCCGGAGTTCCCAGCACGCTCGTGTTAAGCGAGCATGGCCGGATTGATGGCGACATCAGCGTGACCCACTTGGTTATCAATGGCATCGTCAACGGCACAATACGCGCTGACGAATATATGGAACTGCAAAGCAAAGCCCGCGTCACAGGGGATGTGCACTACAAAACGCTGGAGCTACAATTGGGTGCAGTCGCTGATGGCCGATTTATTTATTTGGCCGAAGGCGCGTCCGAAAAAGTGGTGACTTTTAAAATGAGTAGCGCGGAAGCAAAAAGTTAACTGAGTGTTTCAGGAGAGTAAATCATGAATGCAATAACCGCAATGGAAGACCCCGTAATATTTACCGATAGCGCAGCGGATAAAGTGAAACAGCTTATTGAAGATGAGGGCAACCCTAATTTAAAGTTGCGCGTGTTCGTCAGCGGCGGCGGATGTTCTGGCTTTCAGTATGGCTTCACTTTTGATGAAGAGTTGAATGAAGACGATACGGTGCTAAATAAAAATGGCGTGCAATTATTAATTGACCCCATGAGTTTTCAGTATTTGGTGGGTGCCGAAATTGATTATCAAGATGGCTTGGAAGGCGCGCAGTTCGTCATTAAAAACCCGACGGCTACTTCCACATGTGGCTGCGGATCTTCGTTTTCAGTTTGAGTTGTTAGCTATTTGAGCGAGGGAGCGCAGGCTCTCTCGCTTTTTTTATGTGCGCCCATCCAAGCAGAACAAACGTTCAAGCAGGATAAATCGCACCCAGCACACAGTGGTGACGTGCGCCTGTCACCTCTGGCAAGTTAGCACTTTTCCCCATGAACGTTTGTTGCGCTAACCAAGCAAAAGCTATGGCTTCCATCCAATCTACGCCTATCCCCAACTCATCCGTCAAGAGAATTCGGCAGTCAGGTAAAGCAACCGTTAGTTGCTGAATTAGCGCGTGGTTATGCGCCCCGCCGCCACATAAATAAACCTCTTGCGCGCCGACGCAAAACTGCAGAATTGCTTGTGCGATGCTGTAACTGGTTAAAGCGAGCAACGTGGCCTGCACGTCAGCCGGAGCTTCGTCGCCTGTGAGTTTGCTACGCAACCACGCCATGCTGAATAAATCCCGTCCGCTACTTTTAGGTGGCGCGGCATTAAAAAACGGCTCATTGAGTAACGTTTTTAACAATGCCGGAATAACGCTACCACTCGCCGCCCACTTGCCGCCCTCGTCAAATAATTGCCCGCGCTGTGCATGTATCCACGCATCCATCAACAAATTGCCGGGGCCGCAATCAAAACCCGTGGTGGCATGTTGGGGAGGCAAGTTGCTAAGATTGCTAATGCCGCCGATATTAACAATGACGCGATGCACCGAGGCGTGGCGCAACACTTGGTGATGGAAGG
>JANONT010000038.1:0-1997 GCA_031420955.1 Candidatus Nitrotoga sp.
GGCCAACGTTACCTCGCGTTGACGATCTGCATCGGCGCGAATTTTTTCACTCTCGGCATTACCCGTTGCGCGTAATTCGTTGGCGACCCGCTTACGTTCTGCTTCCATGCGGCGATAAACAGATTCGCTAATTTCCATCGGGAAATCCACGCGCTTCAAGCGTACATCCATCACCTGCACGCCGATTTTGCGCGCGTCAGCATCAGTTTTTTCGCGCAAAACTTCCATGATTTTATCGCGTTCACCGGACACCACTTCATTCACCGTGCGCTTACCAAACTCTTCGCGCATACTGGAATTAACGGTTTGCTTTAAGCGGGTCTGCGCGCGGACTTCATCGCCACCGACGCTGATGTAATACTGCTTTACATCGACAATGCGCCATTTCACAAACGAGTCAACCAATACGTTTTTCTTTTCTGAAGTGATAAAACGCTCGGGCTCTGCGCTGTCCAGCGTTAAAATCCGCGCATCAAAGTAACGCACGTTTTGCGCCAAAGGCACTTTGAAATGCAGACCCGGCTCGGTCTTCACCGACACCATTTCACCTAGCTGCAAAACAATTGCTGCTTGGCGTTGGTCAACCACAAACAAGCTCATGTTGAGCAATACAATCAGCGCAATCGCGCCCACTAAAATAGCTTTAGGATTTACTTTCATTGGCGTGCCTCTCTTTCACGATTCCGCAATATATCGCGGGCACGCTGCACCCCTGCTGCCGCGTCGTTAGCAGCCGAAGTGGCGGGTGACTCCGTAGTGGGAATAGCAACCTGCGTTTCTGTTTGCGCGTTGGTGCTTTGAATCAATTTATCCAGCGGCAAATACAACAAATTGCTGCCCGCTTTTTGATCGACCATGACCTTGCTGGTATTAGTCAACACCTGCTGCATCATGTCTATATATAGACGCTCGCGCGTGACCACGGGGGCTTTTTCATACTCCACCAATACTTGCTTAAAGCGGCTGGCATCACCCTCGGCACTCACAATCACGCGCTGGCGATATCCTTCCGCCTCTTCCATCAAGCGCGCTGCCGCACCTTTCGCACGCGGGATCACGTCATTCGCGTAAGCCTGCCCTTCATTTTTCTGACGCTCTCTGTCCTGCCCCGCCTTCACCGCATCATCAAACGCGGCTTGTACTTGCTCGGGTGGTTGAGCATTTTGCATGGTGACCTTGCTCACCAAAATGCCGGATTTGTAGCGATCCAAAATATCTTGCACCAGCTTGGTCGTAGCTGCAGCGACTTGCTCGCGACCTTCGTACAACACAAAATCCATTTTGTTTTTGCCTACAATTTCGCGGATAGCGGTTTCCGAAGCTTGGCGTACATTCTCGTCTGGGGCGCGATTGTTAAACAAATATTCGCCGGGGTCTTTTAGAAAATATTGCACCGCAAATTGGATGTCGATAATATTTTCATCAGCAGTCAACATCAGCGATTCTTTTAGGATTTTGCTTTTAACGTTATCGCGATAACCAATTTCCACGGTTCGCACTTGGCTGATATTCACCACCTCCACCGACTCAATCGGGTAGGGGAAATGCCAACGTGGGCCAGGCTGCGTCGTTTCTACAAAATGCCCAAAGCGCAGCACCACACCGCGTTGGCTGGCATCTACAATGTAAAATCCGCTCACCATCCACAGCCCGGCAACTATCGCCGCAATCAGGCCTATGCCTAGATTAAAGGGCGTGCCGCTACGACCAGCAGGCGGCGGGCTGCCACCCCCATCGCCTTTGCCTTTGCCGCCCTTGTTGCCCATTAGCTCGCTTAATTTGTCATTGAAATTGCGTAGCATTTCCTCCAAATCTGGCGGACCGCTGTTATTTTTCTTACCCCATTGCGGGTCATTCAGTCCCATATATATTCCTATAGTCTTTTATATTAGTTGTTAACGATGCATCCTTGTTCGCCTTAAGCAGCGCATCACGCCATTCTGCTAGGGCTGCACGTAATTCACTTATCCCCGCGCCTGTCTTGGCACTCAAATAAA
>JANONT010000039.1:0-3067 GCA_031420955.1 Candidatus Nitrotoga sp.
CTTTTGCTTGCGGTAAAACTCCAGTCTCGGAATGGGCGCGCATGGAGACCAAACGATAATGTTCGCTGATTTGCGTGGCTGCACCCGTACCGACCAATGCCTGCAAATCTTCGTCATAAATTTCGCGTTTGCGATCCGCCAAATCTTTAAAGCGTGCGAACGCTTTGTTCAATTCATCTTCGCTGTCTGGTGCGCTGTCGAGTTCTTGCAAGCGCGTGCGGAATGCGTTGCGCCCAGAAAGTTTGCCCAAGGTTAATTTGTTTGTACTCCAACCCACATCTTCGGCGCGCATGATTTCATAGGTCGCGCGATGTTTGATCACGCCATCTTGATGGATGCCGGACTCGTGCGCGAAGGCATTTGCGCCGACGATAGCCTTATTCGGCTGCACCGGATAGCCGGTGATGCTGGACACCAATTTAGAAGTGGGCACAATCTGCGTGGTGTCGATGCGCGTGTCGCAGGGAAATATATCGCGCCGCGTTTTCACCGCCATCACGATTTCTTCGAGGCTGGCATTGCCCGCGCGCTCGCCCAAACCATTGATGGTGCATTCCACTTGGCGAGCACCGTTCATCACGGCAGACAAAGAATTCGCCACCGCCAATCCTAAATCATTATGACAATGCGTGGACCAAATGACCTTGTGTGAATTTGGCACGCGCGCAATCAATTGCTGCATGCGCTCGCCCCACAAGGCGGGGATGCTGTAGCCGACGGTGTCCGGCACATTCAGCGTTTTCGCGCCTGCTTTGATCGCCTCGTCAAATACGCGCACGAGGAAATCCATTTCGGAACGCACCGCATCTTCAGCAGAAAATTCCACATCATCGGTATATTCCAACGCGAGCTTAATTGCCATCACTGCCGCTTCGACTACTTGGTCGGGTTGCATACGCAATTTCTTTTCCATATGGATGGGCGAGGTGGCGATGAAGGTGTGAATGCGACCCGACTTGGCCGGCTTGATCGCTTCACCCGCTGCACGCACATCACGCTCGCTGGCACGCGCCAATGAACACACCGTGGAGTTTTCTATCGCCATTGCCACGCCACGAATCGCGTCAGCATCACCGGGACTGGCGGCAGCAAAGCCGGCCTCAATCACATCTACGCCGAGCTTTTCTAATTGCCGCGCAATGCGAATTTTTTCATCTTTGGTCATGGCTGCGCCGGGGCTTTGTTCGCCGTCGCGCAAGGTGGTGTCAAATATTATTAATTTGTCAGACATAATTTATTTCCTTTTATTTGGCTCTATTTTTGTCGCCATTGATTTCAGTAAACTATAACAATCCGGGTTAAAAATTTAACCGGATGCTAGCAATTTCAAACGGTGTGGGGGATTAGCGCGCGGCGCGCAGCAACAGCGCAGCCAGCAGACTGAACGTGGAGTGGGATTGCGAGATGTGGCGGGAGAAGTGCATAGGTCGCAATATAACGATTTTTAATTGCTTACGCAATAAGCATCCGCTATTCATTCAAACCCAGCCGTTTGTGCCAATCAATAATCGCTTCGTCTGGGTATTCAGCAAAATGTTTATCGTTGCTACCGCTGGGCACATTTACCCACGGTGCTCGGTAATTGAGCATGATGTGCGCGCGCGCTGGCGGCACAGGCAGTGGCGTATCAATGGCACTGGCAAACGGATAAACATTTTCTGCCCAACGCGGATCTGCTGCCCATAATGCTGAGCCGCATTCCCCACAAAAATGCCGACGCACAGAGCTGAGTTTTTCTTTACCCGCCTCCACCATGCGCGCGCGATAAATTTTTACATGGGCACGACCACGCACTTTCAAGGTAGTCGCATCACCCATAATGCAAATGGCATAACCGCCGCCGCCTGCGGTCTTGCGGCAGATTGAGCAATAGCAATGCATGTAGGGATGAGGTGTGTGCGATTCGAGCGTAAAGCGAACGGCTTGGCAGTGACAAGACCCGGCAAGTTTCATGTGCGTATCTCCTAAAGAATGTTAAACAAACCTAAAGAATGTTAAACAAAGTAGAGCGTTTTTTCAGAGAAATAATTTACACGGTGATGCCCGCCATCACACTCGCATCGCTTACGGGCTGAGAATGGTCGGTGCAGCATGTGGCAATCTATCCGGATAATCTTTGCTGTAATGCAGCCCCCTACTCTCGTGCCGCGCGAGCGCGCTTTGCACAATCAATTCCGCGCTCAGCACCAAATTACGTAGCTCTAGCAAATCTGAGGTGACGTGGAAGTTGGCATAATATTCGTCAATTTCGCCGCGTAATAATTGAATGCGATGTTGTGCGCGTTGCAGTCTTTTGGTGGTCCGCACAATGCCAACGTAGTCCCACATAAAGCGGCGCAACTCGGCCCAGTTGTGCGCGATGACAATTTCTTCATCGGCATCGGTGACCTGGCTGGCATCCCACTGCGGCAAGTCGAGCAATAAATTTTGCGGCTTGTGCAAAATATCTTGCGCGGCAGCGGCTGCAAATACCATGCATTCCAGCAGCGAATTACTGGCTAGCCGATTCGCTCCATGCAGTCCCGTAAAAGCGGTTTCGCCAATCGCGTATAAATTAGGCACATCGGTTTTAGCGTGTAAGTCGGTCATAATTCCGCCGCAAATATAATGCGCCGCAGGCACGACTGGGATGGGCTGCTTAGAAATATTGATGCCTAATTCCATGCAGCGCGCAAAAATAGTGGGGAAATGTGCGCGCAAAAAATCCTCGGGTTGATGCGAAATATCCAAGTACACACAATCCAGGCCGCGCTTCTTCATCTCAAAATCAATCGCGCGCGCCACGATGTCACGCGGGGCTAATTCGGCGCGCGGATCATGGCTGGGCATGAAGCGTGTACCGTCTGGCAACTTGAGTATGCCGCCCTCGCCGCGCACCGCTTCGCTAATTAAAAATGAGCGCGCATGGGGGTGATAAAGGCAGGTCGGGTGAAATTGAATAAATTCCATATTGGCGACGCGGCAACCCGCCCGCCAACCAATAGCAACGCCATCTCCGGTAGCCGTATCGGGATTAGTGGTATAGAGATAAACCTTGCCCGCGCCACCCGTGGCCAAGACCGTGTTG
>JANONT010000040.1:0-1631 GCA_031420955.1 Candidatus Nitrotoga sp.
GCAAGGCTATGCTGGTAGCACCCCGTATGTGCGTTGGGGCAATGTGGCAGTGATGATATTAATTGCCATGATGTTGATTAGCGTTTTGCTACGACACTACTCCTCGCCTACCTAGGGAGGGGTTTAAGCTTTGAACTGGACTTGCTACCTCCTGCGCTGCGCCGACGACACGCTCTATTGCGGCATCACCAATGATTTAGAAAAACGCATCACCGCACATAACGAGGGCGCAGCCGCCAAATACACACGCGGTCGTGTCCCAGTGCAATTAATTTATGCTGAACCGTGTGCAGATAAATCCACCGCGCTTAAACGCGAAATGCAAATTAAAAAATTATCGCGCAAAAAAAAATTGGCACTGGCAAAAACTATTACTCGCAGCAATGTGACGAACACAAACTAAAACCCGTAAAATAGCGGCCTTTGCGACCCCTCTAATTGAATGTAGTTATGCTGACCTTTCAACAAATCATCCTTACCCTCCAACAGTTTTGGGATAAACAAGGTTGCGCCTTGTTGCAGCCTTACGATATGGAAGTAGGCGCGGGCACTTCGCACACCGCCACATTTTTGCGCGCGCTCGGCCCAGAGCCGTGGAAAGCCGCATACGTGCAGCCTTCGCGCCGCCCCAAAGATGGCCGCTATGGCAATAATCCTAATCGTTTGCAACACTATTATCAGTTTCAAGTTGTGCTCAAACCTGCGCCGAAAAATATTTTAGATTTGTATTTAGAGTCATTAACAACGCTAGGCTTTGATCTCAAAAAAAATGATGTGCGCTTTGTCGAAGACGACTGGGAAAACCCGACTTTAGGCGCGTGGGGACTGGGTTGGGAGGTGTGGCTTAACGGCATGGAGGTCACCCAATTCACTTATTTTCAACAGGTCGGCGGCATCAATTGCAAGCCGATTACGGGCGAAATTACTTACGGTCTAGAACGCCTCGCGATGTATTTGCAAAACGTAGAAAACGTGTATGACCTGACGTGGACTCCAGGCGTGTCTTACCGCGATGTGTATCACCAAAATGAAGTCGAGCAATCGGCGTATAACTTTGAACACAGCAATGTGGAATTTTTATTAAGCGCGTTCGGCAGCCATGAAAAACAAGCCCAATATTTAATGCAAAAAGAACTGGCCTTGCCCGCTTATGAACAAATTTTGAAAGCCGCGCACACGTTTAATTTGCTCGATGCACGCGGTGCAATTTCTGTCACCGAACGTGCTGCGTATATAGGCCGCATCCGTAACTTGGCGCGCAGCGTGGCGCAAAGTTATCTGGCTAGCCGCGCGCGATTGGGCTTTCCGATGGCCCCTAAACTGTGGGCAGATGAAGTGTTGGCCCAGATCGAAAAGAAGGTGGCAGCATGACCACCCAAAATTTATTAGTTGAATTATTAGTCGAAGAATTACCGCCCAAGTCGCTTAAAAAATTGGGTGAGGCGTTTGCCGAAACGTTGGTAGGCAGGCTGCAAGCGCAGGGTTTGCTCGAAGGCTCGCAGTCGATTTTTACTGCATTGACCTCGCCAAGACGGTTGTCTGTTTGGGTGAAAAATGTGCTTGCGCGCACGCCCGATCAAGCTGTTGAAATGAAGCTGATGCCTGCCAGTGTCGGCCTAGATTCGAGTGGC
>JANONT010000041.1:0-1653 GCA_031420955.1 Candidatus Nitrotoga sp.
GGCTAGCCAAGGGAACAACCCTTAGCGTCGCCTTGCTTCGTGCATCCCATCCCGCAAAGCCGATGTCGCGGCCATGTGGGATTAAATCAGTGCTTCCCTAATGAAAGGGAGATAAAACGCTATGGTTAAACCGCACAAACCGAATCCAGATACGACCGATGAAGAAAATCCTGAATGGACGGCGGCAGATTTTAAACGTGCTCAACCCGCAGTTGCTGTGTTGCCAGAATTATTTGGCGTGCATAATGCTGCGGAAATGGTGCGCTCCAAACGGGGGCGGCCTGTTTCCAGCCATCCTAAGACGCATGTCAACCTTCGCCTTGACGCAGATGTAATCGCAGCTTTTCGCGCCTCCGGCGATGGCTGGCAAACGCGCCTTAACGCCGCGCTTAAGGATTGGCTTAAAACTCACTCGCCCGTGTGATAAAAGGTGATGCCATGAAAACCGAATATGGTCTTGCCGCCCTGAAATCTCGCAAAAACCCCTATGCGGCTAAGTTGAAAAAACCTGTCACGATGCGGCTAAGCGCAGATGTTATTGACTACTTCAAAAAAATGGCCGACGAAGCGGGGGTTCCATACCAAAGCCTGATCAATCTTTATCTTAAGGAAACGCTGATTTAATGGCTATACGGGCGAATTGCTACGTTACGCGGTGCTCGGAATCCTCGTGTATACCGCATACACTGCGGTTCCTGCGCTCCGTGCGCCTTGCACTTTATCCCGCTCGCCGATTAAATCAGCGTTTCCTTAGAGACTGTGCGGCACAGCAGCGAAAAATTGATATTTCCTGGCAGAAGATACCCTAAAGAAAATGCTGCTTGCCGCGCTTCTTTGGTGCTATAGTGCGAGCGTATTTTAATAATCCAGCATTTTAATAACTTGGGGGGTTGATCATGGCAATTGCACCTCATGCGGTCAGTGTCAAGGTGGTGGGTACAAACGGGCAAATTTCGCTCGGCAAGCAATTTGCGGGACGGCAAGTTTTAGTTGAAGAAAAAGAGCCGGGCGTGTGGCTGGTGCGTACCGCAACGGTGCTGCCCGACAATGAAAGATGGTTGCATCAACCCGACTCTGCCGCCGCTTTACAGCAAGCATTATTTTGGGCCGAGGCAAATACGCCCAGCGATGCGACTGTCGACAAGGTTATTAAAAAATTAGCGCGTGGCTAAGAAGCCGAACATCGAGGTATTAGCCAGAACAAATGGGTTGGTCAGACTTGATCTGAATAATCCTATTTTTCAGGATAACCTGCTGGCACTGGCTAAGCCGGAGCGCAATGCTGTGCTGGATACGCTGAACAAGCTCCGCAAGTTAACCTGGGATCAGGTCTATCGGGATAATGGGCTGAAGTGGGAAAAGATCGTAAGCGTCAAACCACCAGAAGGAATTGATGCGATTTATTCTTTAAGAATTACCCAATCAAGACGCGCAACAGCCTATCGCCAACAGGATTTTTTACGCCTGCTAACAGTTTCGCCCGACCACGACAGCACCTATGGTAAAAAATAACCTAGGGTAAAAAATAATAAGCACGCCAGCCTTGAAGTGGTATCGCGTTTAATGGATAATCCGCACCGACTCAAGCCGGGATGGCGGAATCGGTAGACGCACCGGACTCAAAATCCGGCGTTGGAGACAATGTGGGGGTTC
>JANONT010000042.1:0-4793 GCA_031420955.1 Candidatus Nitrotoga sp.
GCCATGGGTCGAGAGCGTGTGCAGCGCGCCGATAATTTGTTGGTGATGCGGGTCGTCGAGATCGTCATCGCCAGCCCAGTATTCAAACAAATCCCCCAGAATATAAAGTGCCTCAGCCTGGGGGGCGTGCTGTTGTGCGAAACGTAAAAAAACCTGCGTGCTTTGCGTGTTTTCTACGCAAAGATGCAGGTCAGAAATAAATAGGCTGTGGGACATGAGATTGAGTTATATCTAGGTGGCTCATCATAAGGACATCTCTAAAGTACAGCACCGTCATTCCCGCGTAGGCGGGAATTTAGCCACATAAAAATCCCGCATAGCAGGTCAATATCAAGTTGCTGCCCGCTACGCAGAGCATTGTTTGGCTGGCTTCCCGCCTGCGCGGGAATGACGGTCTATTTAATGACGATCTATTTTGCGCCACGCAAAAAATTCTTCAGCAGACCATGGCCGTGTTCGGTGAGTATCGACTCAGGATGAAACTGCACGCCTTCCACCGCCAGCGTTTTGTGGCGCACGCCCATGATTTCACCGTCGTCCGTCCACGCGGTAATCTCCAAGCAATCCGGCAAAGTCTCGCGTTCAATCACCAGCGAGTGATAGCGCGTAGCGATAAACGGATTGGGCAAGCCATGAAATACGCTAGTGTTGTTGTGAAAAATGGGCGAGGTTTTGCCATGCATCACACGCTTAGCATGAATAATTTTTCCGCCAAACGCTTGGCCGATACTCTGGTGTCCGAGACACACACCTAGGATAGGAATTTTTCCGGCGAATTGTTTAATCGTGGCAACCGATACCCCCGCTTCGTTGGGCGTGCACGGCCCCGGCGAAATGACGATGTGCTGCGGCTGCAATGCGGCGATCTGCTCCAACGTGATTTCATCATTGCGATGCACGACCACTTCTTGCCCCAACTCGGCAAAATATTGCACGAGGTTGTAAGTGAATGAATCGTAGTTGTCTATCATTAAAAGCATAATTTTTCCAAATATTAGGGGGCAAAAAATCTTGCCGAATTAAACCACACGCACCGTAGAGCCATAGCGTGCGAGTGCGGCATCAGTCGTCAGCAACAGTAGCGGCTCGGTCAGGCTCTGCGCCACCAGCAACCGATCAAACGGATCGCGATGATCGTCGAAAGCGGGCAAGGCAGCAACGGCGAGCAGGTGTTCGTTCTTAATGTCCAGCCACTCGAAGCCGCCCTTTTCGATATTGCGCGTAAATTGCACCAAGTCTAGTTTCAAACGGCCCATAGATAGTTTGATGCTGATTTCCCACAGCGAGGCACGGCTCACAAACACCGCATCCGCCTCATTACGCACCAGCCGCAAAACTTCCTTCGGCAGGCGCGGATGGTTCGCCTCCCACCACAGCACCATATGCGTGTCGAGCAACAGCTTCACGCGGCATCCGGCTTGAAAATATCGAACGCATCGTCCAGCGGCGCATCAAAATCGTCGGCGATCCACACCTTGCCAGCCATCGCGCCGGGTGCCGCGATCTTGCGTTTTGCGGGCGTGTAGGGAATCAGTCGGGCGATAGGCGTACCCGATTTGGCGATCACCACATCAGTACCCGACTGCACCAGTTCCAGCAGCTTGGACAATTGGGTTTTGGCATCATGAATGTTGACGATTTGCATGGCGGCTCCTCCGAGTAAATTGGGAGATTAAAATGGATGCTGGGTTAGCTAGTAGTTAGTCTATTCGCGTTTATAGATTGTTGCAACCCAGATAGCCAACCCAGAAGCCACCAAAATACCCGCTCATGGAATGCACGTTTATACAATGTCAGATCATGAGTTCAGGTTAAACACCGCCACTTCGGCAATTTTAATATCGTCCACCGCTGCCAACAACATCCACCGCACAGCTAACACCTGCGCTTGTTGGGTATCGTTGGGATGTCCGAACGGCAGCTTGATTTTGATTAAGCGCAGCATAAATATTATTTTGGCGGGGATTCAACAAGCAGCGGAGGGTGTCACGTTTTTCCGCACTACGCGGGCTGAAAATACATGTCGAAAATTAATTTTTAGAGGCTCCCATAAGCGCATTTCAATTAGGCTTTGTGCGATGCACGCCTCAGCACTTCACTTGCATCCTGAACAACGCCAATTTCATTCCAAGGTACAGCGATCATCGTAATGTTACCAGTCGACTGAAGCCCGACTTGACGAAATATATGATTGCGGTGCGATGAAACTGATACCCACCACATCGCCCCACCATAAATTTGTCCATAGGCACGATGGCCTTCGTATCTCCCAGAAATAGGGCATGAAATCAATCGCCGCTCTACCTCACCGCGCCCATTTAACACAATGAATGCAAGAATGGGATATTCCCAATTCTGTCCAGGGTCCGCAGAAAGAAGCATCTGCCGAATCCGTTCTTCATGCGCACCAAGACCCACTTCACGAAAGGTTGGCAGCGAACTTACGGATGAACGAAAGAGTATGCTGAGGTGAAAGAGCTTGAAAGATGAGTAATCATAGACTGCTGAATGAGATGAATCTTGTGCAGCATGATCAGGGAGCCTCCAGTACTTCAGAAATGGCTTCTCATACTTATCATTTAAAAGCTGCTCACAGTCTAAGCAGAGCAAATGTTCGCGAAGACCAACTTGAAGAGGCTTCCATCCCTTGTTTCCTCGCCCATTGATTCCCATAAGCTTGTCCTCGTCGTTGTAGAGAGGCACATATAGAAATTCCGGAATGATGTGCGAATAGCACAACTTACGATCTAGCTGACAAAGACGACATATTGCCAAGAAAACCTCCCTACGCTAACCCATCACTCCTTATCTCCAACACTCCACCAGCACCGTCCACTTGCTTGCTTCTTCCGCAATATCGGCATTATTTTTTTCACGCGAAAAAAATCCGCCACCCGTTTTGTACGGCACTTTGTTGGCATCGAGAAAGGCTTTAACGGTTTGCCCATTTACCGCGCCTGTGTCTAGGAACGCGAACAGGGTAGAAACCGCAACCAGTCTTTTCAACATTTCGAAATGCTTTCTTCTGGTGGCAATGGGGGCATTGCCGAATCGCCTTTACAAGTTTTTCGGGGGATCGGGTTGTAGGGGGTCAACCTTGCCCCTTTGCTTCCAACTATAGTAAAGAAAAAGTGTTGTGTAAGATGCAAATGAACAAAATAACGGGAGCATCAAAACGTAATCTTTGCGGAGAGTCAAAGAAATGGATGCCGCTAGAGTTGTGTAAAACCATGCGAGTGTGAATGCAAAGCCCGCATTGATCGATGGCCCTGATCGGAGCAAATAACGTTTGACCAGAAGTACAAAGAAAAAAGTTATAAGCGTGGGAAACAGCACAAGTGCTGCCACATGCACAAGAAGAGCCGCAGCGTCATTCATACACCCTCCGTTTTCAATATTTTAATTATTTCAACAATAGAACCCTTTTCATCTTTCTTGGCTTCCTTAGATTGTTTTGAGCTTACCCTTTCCGGCATTTCTCCCGATTTTTTAAGTGCCATGACTGACATCTCCAATGTAATGCCCTTGCGGGCGGTTAAAAAAAAGGAATATAGTATAGTGTATCAAAACCGGAAGATGGTAAGCCTGCCCAAGCAAGAACAGTTCTTCTCCACCGAAAAACTTGAGCGCGCCGCCCTAGCCGCTCACCGGGAACGCGATGAACCATCACCGAAGACCTGCAACAGGTCACCTTTTTTCCAGTTGGAAGCCAAGCGTTGGCCTTCGGCACGCTGAGTTGGGGTCAGTTGCTCTTCGACCATATCGCGATACTTTTTTGCGCTCTCATCCCCTTGAGCCGCCGCCAGATTCCACCAGACGTAAGCACGGACAAAATCAAGGCTCACGCCTTCCCCTTTGGCATACATCAAGCCGAGGTTGGTTTGTGCAAGGGCAAGCCCCTGTGCCGCCGCTTTCTGCCACCACTCCACCGCCTTGGCATTATCCTTGGGCAGACCTTTCCCACGGTAATACATCACACCGAGACTGGTTTGCGCAGCAGCATCCCCTTGCGTCGCCGCTTTCTGCCACCACTCCGCCGCCTTGGCAGCATCCTTGGGCACACCTTCACCATTGTCATACATCCAGCCGAGGAAGAATTGCGCTTGGACAAGCCCCTGAGCAGCGGCTTGTCTGTACCACTCCACCGCCTTGGCCGCATCCTTAGGTACGCCCTCACCAGTGGTATACATCAAGCCGAGATTGAGTTGTGCAGTGGCATCCCCAGCTTTTGCTTTGCGCTTCGTTTCGGCAAATCTTTCTTTCGGCGTGAGTTCTACCTGCACAGAGGCCGCCGCCCCGACCTTGTTGTCAGCAGACACATCACCGCAACCCGCCAGGGTCAGCAACAAAACAGCCAGCAAAGAAATCGAGAGATTTTTCATTTGTGTATTCACCTTTATCAAGTCAAACATTCGAATAAATCAGTATTTCCTTGCGCGCATTAGCGTTACCAACGTTTCGCGGCTTCAGATTTTGAAGCGTATTTTACGGAAAAATCCAGTGGCTAATTTTGTTCATTTGGGCAGTTGCACATCCAACCCCGCTAACACCATTTCTGCCGCTCGCAGCACGGCGCGCGCTTTGTTTTGCGTTTCCGTCCATTCGCTGGCAGGCACGGAATCTGCCACTAAGCCGCCGCCTGCTTGCACATATAACACGCCGTTTTTGATCACGGCGGTACGGATGGCGATGGCCAAATCCATGTCGCCGTTAAAGCCCAAGTAGCCGACCGCGCCCGCGTAGACGCTGCGTTTGGAAGGCTCCAGCTCGGCGATAATTTCCATCGCCCGCAC
>JANONT010000043.1:0-6724 GCA_031420955.1 Candidatus Nitrotoga sp.
ATTGCGTTGCGTTGCGCCATTGATGGCGCGAATGTGGTGATTATCGGAAAAACTGCGGAGGCGCACCCCAAGCTGCACGGCACGATATACAGTGTGGCCGAAGAGGTGATGGCAGTGGGCGGCAAGGCGTTGCCGATTCAACTGGATGTGCGCGATGATGCGGCGATCGCCCAAGCTGTGGCACAGGCAGTGGCAACATTTGGCGGTATAGATGTGCTGGTGAATAACGCCAGCGCGATTCAGATGACCGACACGCAGCATACAGCGATGAAGCATTTTGATCTGATGTGGAATGTGAATGCGCGCGCGACATTTGCGTGTTCGCAAGCCTGCATTCCGCATTTGCAACAAGCCGCGAACGCACGCGGCAGCGCGCATATCCTCACGCTTTCGCCGCCGCTCAACCTCGATCCCAAATGGTTTAAGGCGCATACCCCTTACACGCTTTCAAAATATGGTATGAGCTTGTGCACGCTGGGTCTCGCGGCGGAGCTGGCAGGTAACGAGGCCACACGAGGCATTGCCGTTAATTCATTGTGGCCGCGCACGACCATTGCTACCGCCGCCATTGCGGTAAATTTTCCGCCTGAAATTTTGCAGGCCAGCCGCAAAGCCTCAATCATGGCAGACGCGGCGCATATCATTTTTACGCGGGATCATCCCGGGCAAATTGCCACGGGCAATTTTTATATCGACGAAACGGTATTGCGGCAATTTGGCGTAACCGATTTTTCCCTTTATGCCGTCACGCCGGGCATGGCCGACAATGAATTGTGCAAGGATTTATTTCTGGATTAAGCGCCCCCTGTTCGGTCACCTTGGCTGACGCGCATTTCATCCCCCGCAATTTATTTTTCCCCTTGCACTTGAATTCAGTAAAACCACCTCCATCTGCGGAGGGTTAATTTTGGGAGAAAGTAAGATGGAACAGAAAGAAGATGTACCGCAACAATCTGGTCAGCAACCTGAGCAAGTCGATGCGATGCCGAGCCCCGAAATTATGCCGAGCTTGGCAGAGTCATTGAAGCAGGCTGAGTTAAAAGCCGCCGAGCATCACGATGCTTGGTTGCGTGCCAAGGCCGATGCAGAAAATATTCGCCGCCGTGCGCAAGAGGATATAGATAAAGCGCGTAAATTAGCGGTGGAGCGTTTTTCGAATGAGATGCTGGCCGTGAAAGATAGTCTGGAAGCCGGTTTGGCGGTGGATACCGCAACCGTAGAAAATTTCAAAAGCGGCATGGAGTTGACTTTAAAGCAACTCACCAGCGTGTTTGAAAAATTTAATATTCGCGAAATTAACCCGATGGGCGAAAAGTTTGACGCGAACAAACATCAAGCCATCGGCATGTTAGAGAGCGAGCAAGCCGCGAACACAGTGGTGAGTGTGATGCAAAAAGGCTATCAGTTGCATGAGCGCGTATTGCGGCCAGCCTTGGTGATGGTGGCAAAGGGAAAAGAATAAGCTGTGCTGATATTCCCGGCTGTGCAGAAATGACGGGTTGAGAAACTTTTTGCAGGCGCACTTAATCAGCATCCCCTTCAGTAAACTTTGAGCACTTGAAAAAATAATTATCGCCCCTATCTAGCGGGCATCACTTAACTTTAATTTAGAAGGAAGCGTCATGGGAAAAATTATCGGCATTGATTTAGGCACCACCAATTCTTGCGTCGCCATTATGGAAAATGGCAAGCCCAAGGTGATTGAAAACGCGGAAGGTACGCGCACTACGCCGTCTATCATCGCGTACATGGAAGATGGTGAAGTGCTGGTCGGTGCGCCCGCTAAACGCCAGGCGGTGACTAATCCAAAGAACACGCTGTATGGCGTGAAACGCTTGATAGGCCGCCGCTTTGACGAGCCTATGGTGCAGAAGGACATCAAGATGGTGCCCTACACCATCGTCAAAGCCAAAAATGGTGATGCGTGGATTAGAGTGCGTGATAAGGACATTTCCGCGCCCGAAATTTCCGCGCAAGTGCTGATCAAGATGAAAAAAACCGCCGAAGATTATCTGGGTGAATCGGTGACCGAGGCAGTCATTACCGTGCCCGCTTATTTTAATGACGCACAACGCCAAGCCACCAAAGATGCGGGGCGCATTGCAGGTCTGGAAGTCAAGCGCATTATCAACGAGCCAACAGCGGCGGCGCTGGCTTTTGGTATGGACAAACAAGAAGGCGATCGCAAAATTGCGGTATATGACTTGGGCGGCGGCACGTTTGATATTTCGATTATCGACATTGCCGAGATCGACGGCGAGCACCAGTTTGAAGTGCTGTCCACCAATGGCGACACGTTTTTGGGCGGCGAAGATTTCGACATGCGCGTGATTGAGTTTCTTGTGGAAGAATTCAAAAAAGACAGCGGCATCGATTTGAAAAAAGATTTGCTCGCGCTGCAACGCTTGAAAGACGCGGCGGAGAAGGCCAAGATCGAATTATCCAGCGCGCAGCAAACCGAAGTGAATTTGCCTTACATCACTGCGGATGCCAGCGGCCCCAAACACTTGGCGGTCAAAATCACGCGTGCGAAACTGGAAAGTCTAGTGGAAGAATTAGTCGAGCGCACCATCGCGCCGTGCAAAATCGCCATGAAAGATGCGGGCGTTTCTAATGCGGATATTGCCGACGTGATTTTGGTCGGCGGTCAAACGCGCATGCCGATGGTGCAAGAAAAAGTAAAGGCTTTCTTCGGCAAAGAAGCACGTAAAGATGTCAATCCTGATGAGGCGGTGGCCGTAGGTGCAGCCATACAGGGCGGCGTGTTGCAGGGTGAAGTGAAAGACGTGCTGCTGCTGGATGTCACCCCGTTGTCGCTGGGCATCGAGACCATGGGCGGCGTGATGACTAAGCTCATCAAGAAAAACACCACCATTCCGACCAAGGCTTCGCAAGTGTTTTCTACTGCCGATGATAATCAAAACGCGGTCACCATTCATGTGTTGCAAGGCGAGCGCGAAGTGGTCTCCGGCAATAAAAGTTTGGGGCAATTTAATCTAAGCGACATTCCGCCTGCACCACGCGGCGCGCCACAAATTGAGGTGATGTTCGACATTGATGCGAACGGTATTTTGCACGTCAATGCCAAAGATAAAGCCACCGGCAAAGAAGCGAAAATCACCATTAAGGCCAGCTCTGGTTTATCCGAAGCCGAGATTCAGCGCATGGTAGATGATGCTGAAGCACATGCTGAAGATGACCGTAAAGCGATTGAGTTGGTGACCTCGCGTAACCAACTGGACGCGCTCATTCATTCGACCAATAAAGCCATGAAAGAATATGGCGACCATCTCGACTCCAATGAAAAATCTGCCGTGGAGGCCGCATTGAAAGAAGCCGAAGAAGTGGTCAAGGGCGATGACAAAGCCGCGATAGACAGCAAGGCCGAAAGCCTCTCGACTGCCGCGCAAAAATTGTCCGAAAAAATGTATGCGGCGGAATCTGCCAAAACACAGGGCGAACAAGCCGCTGGGCAAGCGCAACAGCAGCCAGAAAGCGCGAACGCGCAGGACGATGTAGTCGATGCGGAATATACGGAAGTTAAAGACGGGAAAAAATAATAGCAAGGGATATGGGGGAAGAGATAAGGGTATGAAGCGCGCTCACCGCAGCCTGAAAGTTTGGCAGCAAGCAATGGAGTTGGTGACCGCTATGTACTCAGCAACATCGCTATTCCCCGCCCAATAAAAATTTGGCTTAAGTAGTCAAATGCAACGGGCAGCAGTTTCTGTTCCGGCCAATATTGCAGAGGGGTTTGCTCGCAATGGCACAAAAGAACTGCTGCATTTTTTGAGTATTGCCGCAGGCTCGCTATCAGAATTAGATACGCTGATAGAGCTGGCAGCAAGGTTGGGCTACTTGAATAATCCAGAGAATAATTCAGCGGAGTTGAACGGAAAAGTGGATGAGGTTTCAGGATTGTTGATGGGCTTAGCGGCATCGATCAAGCGTCGAGCTGCCTAGCCCTTCTCCCTCATTCTTTCCCAATAAAGAAATGAAGAAAAAAGACTACTACGAAGTGCTCGGTGTGAACCGCGACGCATCCGATGAAGAGATTAAAAAATCTTATCGCAAGCTGGCGATGAAGCATCATCCTGATCGCAATCCTGATAACCCTAAATCCGAAGATCATTTTAAAGAGGCGAAAGAAGCCTACGAAATGTTGAGTGATCCGCAAAAGCGTGCGGCTTACGATCAATACGGGCACGCTGCAACCGAGCAGGGTATGGGGGGAGCGGGCGGCGCGGGTGCGGCAGGGTTTGATTTTGCCGACATCTTCGGCGATATTTTTGGTGGACAGCAAGGTCGCAGCCGCAACAGCGCGCACCGTGGTTCTGATTTACGCTACAACTTAGAGATTACGCTAGAGCAAGCCGCGCGCGGGACAGAAACGCAAATTCGTGTGCCAACTATGGCCGAGTGCGAAACTTGTCACGGCAGCGGTGCAAAGGCCGGCACCAAGCCCACAACCTGCACCACCTGTGCTGGGCAAGGCCAGGTGCGTATGCAACAAGGCTTTTTCTCTATTCAACAAACCTGCCCGCGCTGTCACGGCAACGGCAAAATTATTACTTCGCCGTGCGCGCCGTGCCACGGTGCCGGTCGCATCAAGCAGCATAAAACCCTCTCCGTCAAAATTCCGATGGGCGTGGATAACGATGATCGCATCCGTTTGTCGGGCGAGGGCGAACATGGCGCAAATGGTGGTTCACCAGGTGATTTGTATGTCGTCATTCACATCACGCCACACGCTGTATTTAAGCGCGATCACAATGACCTACATTGTGAAATGCCGATCAGCTTTACTGTGGCCGCACTCGGCGGAGAAATCGAAATCCCCACGCTGGATGGTGCGGCGCGTATAAAAATTCCGGCGGAGACGCAATCTGGCAAGGTGTTTCGGTTACGCGGCAAGGGCATCAAAGGTGTGCGTAGCCAAAGCTACGGCGATTTACATTGTCATGTGATGATTGAAACGCCATCCAATTTAACTGATAGACAAAAAGAATTATTGCGCGAGTTTGAAGCCATCACAGAAGGCGATAGCGCACGGCATAGCCCGCGCGCGAAATCTTGGATGAATAAAGTGAAAGCGTTTTTTGAGTGAGGCTATTTTTTCGTGGCAGATGTAAACAATGTTATGACATCCGCCCGATAAAAAATCTATTAGGAGATTATCATGCAAATAAAATCACTCGGTCACGCTGTACTCAAGGTTAGAAATCTCGAACGCTCGGTACAATTTTATCGCGATAAACTCGGCATGAAAGAGGTGGCGAGAGTGCAGAACACGATGGTTTTTTTTTCGCTCGGAGCCAATCACCATGACTTAGGGTTAATGCAAGTGGGTGAGCTGGCCGAGACCCCCGCGCAACGTAGCGTCGGGCTATATCACTTGGCGTTCAAAGTGGGCGACAGTTTGGACGAGCTACGCGATTGCAAAAAACACCTCGAACAACACGGCATCGCCATTCTTGGCAGCAGCGATCATCGCGTCAGCCAATCGTTGTATATCGAAGACCCCGACGGCATTGAACTTGAATTATATGTCGATGCCGATCCCGCAATCTGGCGGGATAATCCTGCTGCATTGGCGACGGTTCAGCCATTGCGACTTTAATCTCGCTGTGTCGTTAAACCGCTAAAGGGCGAGCTGCAATATCATATTTTGGCAGCGTTAAATCTCGGCTCGGAATGCGGGGTCGCGAAGCGGCAGACATCTGAGTCAACTCCGCTTCCTCGCCAAGAGCGGGAGGGTGGCGGGTGTCAACTCCACGTCCGGCTTGCCGGACAGTGGATTGCCTACTTTTAGTGCACTGCCGCCGGGTACCCACCGGCCTCCTCTTTACGGGGATATTTGCCTTGCACTGCATCCCTTGAGCGATTTTTGACGCAGCAAGATTAGCCTCCCATTCCTCATGCAACTCGCCCGCTTGTAGCAACGCTGCGATTCCATCGTAAATTTCGTCTAGACTCGGTGGCGTTATTTCAACTTCAATTCTCATTTATTCAGCCCCCAACCTTGCTCCCTCACCCTCTGTCCCTCTCCCTCCGGGAGAGGGACAGAGGGTGAGGGAGCAGTCCGGCATTGTGCAATCAGCATTGGAATCACGCTTTTTTTATCCCCCTCTTTTAGCACTTCCTTCATGCGTTCCTCACGCGAGCTGGGATCAATCACGCGCCGAATTTAACCAGATGCTTGCTGCGGTTAGTTTTTGAATCCGCCCAGCGAAGAAAGCCAATATGCACACAAGCTAAAAAAATAGCGCGATGAATAACCGTATTTTTTTGCGTTTATTTACCCGTCACTTTAAGGCAAAGCATTGCTATTCTGAAGATAAAGATATGCAAAAAAGAAAGATGATTTCGGGGTTGCGGATTTTTTTACGGGTTTTAAAGCGTAATGCAGTAGCGAGACAGCAGTGAGTGTTATCAAGCAATTAAACTTCGGGAGATGAAAATGGGAAAGCTGAATGAAGTGCTTTATCAAGAAAAAATGGACAATTTGCTGGAGATTAAATATGAGCAAATATCCACCCGTTTCGATGCCGATCAAGGCGTGCTGTGGACTTTTATGAATCCCAAGGGGGTGCCTTGTGTGAATTTAAGGATGCTGGATGATTTGTTTTATCACTACAAGGGGCTTGAAAATTTTGCAGGGGAAATTTGTGTGGGAAATGCATTTCACCCAATCAAGTACGTAATTTTTGCATCTAAATTTCCG
>JANONT010000044.1:0-8695 GCA_031420955.1 Candidatus Nitrotoga sp.
CCGATTGCAAAATTTTTAGGATTTTCGGTGGCGGGCGTGCCGCCAGAAATTATGGGTATCGGTCCGAAAGAGGCGATTCCAAAAGTGTTGCGGCAAGTAGGGTTGCAGTTGCAGGATATGGATTGGATCGAGTTGAATGAAGCGTTCGCGGCGCAAGCCTTGGCGGTGATTCATGATTTGGGCTTGGATCCAGCCAAGGTTAACCCATTGGGTGGCGCGATTGCATTGGGTCATCCGCTGGGCGCAACGGGCGCGATCCGCACCGCAACGTTATTGCACGGCTTACGTAGAACGAAGCAAAAATACGGCATGGTGACGATGTGTATCGGAACAGGAATGGGCGCGGCAGGTATCTTTGAGATGCTTTAATTTCAGCACAGTGCCTGCGCGGGTGAACTGCTGCGTTGTGCGGTGCTCGAAATCCTCATGTATAAAACATACATTTCGGTTTTTTGCTTTGTCGCGCCTTGTCCTGACGACGCTCTCGACGGTTTTATTTCATTTTCGGGCAGGAATGCTAACAATCAGTGCCGCTCGTGGTGAGCCTGTCGAACCACCTATTTCTTACACCGCAAGTTTTCTACAAGCTCGGTGCAAAATGGATTTAACCAGCATTTCGCTCAAGCTAAATGAAAATTAATAATCTGAATAACGATATTCATTCAGCCCCCACAGATCGTGCCGCGCTAGAGCAAGCAATGCACATGCAAGGTGCGGCATGGCATCAATTAGCAAGCACGCGTTGCCCCCAACTTTTTGCTAATGCTGCGGTGTTTATTTCTAGCACCGAGATGCAACAAATGCGCTCCCTTATTCAAGCGATTAACCAAGTGGTAGCTTTGCCCGCTTGGCACGATGCGGTGCTGCCGGAGGGCAAAAAAAATAATATCCCCAAGTCGCACGGCGTATTTTTTGGCTACGATTTTCATGTGAATGAGGAAGGCGTGCATCTCATCGAAATTAACACGAACGCGGGGGGCGGTCTGCTGAATGCCTTGCTGCTCAACAGTCAGCGGCAAGTGGCCGCATTGGGCGAGATGACAGCAGACGCGCATGTTGAGCAAATTTTTATCGAGATGTTTTTGCGCGAGTGGCGTTTAGCGCGCGGCGATCAACCGCTACGCAGCATCGCGATTGTGGATGAAAATCCGCATGAACAATATTTTTATCCTGAATTTTTATTGGCGCAAAAAATGTTCGAGCGCGCCGGATTAAACGCTTTCATTGCCGCCCCAGAAGCACTAGAAGTGCGCGCTGATGGGGTTTATTACCAAGGTCAAAAAATTGATCTGATCTACAATCGGTTGACCGATTTTTCGCTGCAACATCATCCCAACCTGCACAGCGCGTATCAAAAAAATATTGTGGTACTCACCCCGCATCCGCACGCTTACGGGCTGTATGCAGATAAGCAAAACCTTGCTTTGCTGACCGATGTAAACGGCTTGCACGCGATGGCCGTGCCAGAGGAGATCATTACGATTTTGCAAACAGGCATTCCACAAACGAGGCTAGTGTTGGCGCAAGATGCCGAAGATTGGTGGGCGCAGCGCAAGCAATGGTTTTTTAAGCCTGCCACAGGGTATGGCGGCAAGGGTTCGTATCGCGGCGCGAATATTACGCGCAAGGTGTTTGGCGAAATTATACAAGGCGGATATGTGGCACAACGTATGGCCGCACCTGGTGTGCGTACGATGCAAACGGCAGAGGTTGCGCCAGCGGAATTTAAGTTTGATATACGCTGTTACGTTTATGAAGATGAGGTGCAGTTGGTGGCCGCGCGTTTGTATCAAGGGCAGACCACTAATTTTAGAACAGTGGGTGGCGGGTTCGCGGTGGTGCGAGTGGTGGATTAACAGTGCAATTTTTAAAAATATTACGATGACATTTCATGCATTTTTAGCGGTGGGTTTAGGGGCGGCGATGGGCGCGTGGCTGCGCTGGGGCTTGGGTTTGTGGCTGAATCCGGCATTGCCTGAGTTGCCGTTAGGCACTTTATTTGCGAATTTAATTGGTGCGTATTTGATTGGCCTAGCGATAGCTTTTTTCATGCAACATTCGGGGCTGTCGGCAGAGTGGCGGCTACTCATCATCACTGGATTTTTAGGCGGACTGACGACGTTCTCCACCTTTTCTGCCGAGACCGTTACCTTGCTCATGCGCGGGCAATATGTTTGGGGGCTGGCGATTATTTCTACTCACGTACTCGGCTCGCTGCTGATGACCGTATTGGGTATGCAGAGTTTTAAGTGGTTGCAAGCCCCCGGATAGCACATGTCACCATGCTAGGGTCACCGTGTAAGTACGGATGCACCCTCAGCCCTAAATTGGGTTGCGATACATCTTTTGCAGAAATAACTCAGCATCAGCCGTAGCCAGATCGCTGGGCAGTGCGTTCGTATCGGCGGTGGGTGTGGAATGCATGAGTGCAACAGCGGGATTCCATCCGGCGGATAAAATCTCATTGCCGTAATTCAGGTCAGTGGAATCGCTGGTTTTGATTTGGCCTAGCTCGTATTTGGTTGTAGTGTTTCTCATGATAGCCTCCTGTTGTAATACATGCCGGGTGCATAAGTACATATCGGCATTTGATGTGGCAGGTTGAGGAAGCCGGTGCGATAAAATGACGCTTAAAACTAGGTTAAAGCTACGCGACTTCCATTAATTCATTAACAGCCATAAAAATGCCATGACATACATCATTGTTGTCATAGAAGCCACCATGAGCAATGTCCGCATGGCCGATCCTTCATGACGTAAGTGCGGCACACCTGATTGATGCTCATTCTGGTGTGCTTTAGTATTGTCGCTGGTGTGCATAGTAGCCTCCTCGTTTTTAGTTGCTGCTGGAACGTAAATTACGCTCTTCGTTGCGGGGATTCATGAGCAAGAAATACCTATTTTTTAGGTGCTTTGTCCTACCAGCTTGGGACGGATGGGGTGCCAGAAAAGGTTGCCAGAAGATGTTGGCAGGGGGAGGGCGTATTGGATAAATTTTTTTACGGCGAATTGTTACGGTAAATTATTTGGGTGGGCGGGGTATTTGTACAGCAATTTTACAAAGTCAAAATACCACCTAAGCAAGTCTGCGCTTGCTCTAAGCGCGTTAGCGTGCGTAATAGATTCAACCCAGTTTTTTCTTTTAAGGTCAGTGCCGTTTCTTTGAGATCGTCCAGCGCGAGATTGATAGGCTCGCCCTTAGCCGCAAAAACAATGGTATTGCCGCTGTCGCACGAAGGAAAAACAATTGCACGATCATCAAATGCTTGGCAGATACGCCCAGCACTGGCTGCAAATCCTCGGTTGTGGTCGAGTAAGTTAACGGCCATGATGCCGTTGTCACTGAGCAATGCGCGTACAGTTTGATAAAATCTAACCGTATCCAGCTCACCCATGCGCGCCTTTTCGTCGAAGCCATCCACCAGCACCAAATCGTAAGTTTGCGGGCTGTCGAGTACAAATTTCGCGCCATCGCCCAGTACAATATTCAGCCGTTTGGGATCGTCCGGTAGCTTGAAAAATTGCCGCGCGGCAGCGACCACATCTGGCTGAATTTCTACTACGGTGAGCTTAGAGAGGGGGTAGTGGCGATATATAAATTTAGTCAGTGAAGCCGTGCCGAGGCCGATTAACAATACTTTGCGCGGGTAGCGGGCATGTTCGCGCAGCAACAAACTAGCCATCATTTCGCGGGTGTATTCCAGCTCCAAATTCCATGGGCGGGCAATCCGCATCGCGCCTTGCACCCAGTCTGAGCCAAAATGTAGTGAGCGCACGCCTGCCTCTTCGCGAATGTCGATAGAGGATTTCATTTTAGAACGATAAAAACAGGTGAAATAAAGTTCATGCGGCATTCGGTTAGAGTCGGTAGGTACGCATAGTATAATCACGCTCCTTAAAATTACCGCATCGTCATGTCTAAATTTCAAATTTTTGTTGGCCAACCCGCGCTTTCCACATTCCGTTTAGAGAAGCTGCGCCTCGCATTAAAGCAGGGCGCGTTTAAAAAAATAGGCATCACGCTGGTCGATACGCGGCATTGGTATTTTGCGGAATTACAGGCCGATTTATCCTCAGCAGAAAACGCGCGGCTGGGTACTTTGTTGTCAGCAGAAGCTTTGGGGGCGGGCAATAATTCTAGCCTTATTAATGCTGCTAACACGCTGCAAAATTTATTGGTAGTGCCGCGTCTGGGTACGATTTCGCCTTGGTCATCTAAGGCCACCGACATTGCCCAGCATTGCGCCTTACCTAGTGTGCAGCGCATAGAGCACGGTGCGGTGTATGCCCTCAAAACAAAAAATGGTCATGCGCTGACACAAGCGCAACGTGAGGTGCTGCTGCCGTTGTTGCATGATCGCATGACGGAATCGGTGCTTGATTTTTCGGTTTTGAATGTTGCGGATATTGCAGGAAAAATTTTCCGTCATAGCGAGCCTGTGCCGCTGTCTACCGTGGAAGTGTTACAAGGCGGCAATGCCGCGCTGGCTGCGGCTAATCGCGAATTGGGCTTGGCTCTGTCAGAAGATGAAATTGAATATCTGGTAGAAAATTTTCGCAAGCTCAGACGGAATCCTACCGATGTGGAGTTGATGATGTTTGCGCAGGCGAATTCTGAACATTGCCGCCATAAAATATTCAATGCAAATTGGGTGGTAGATGGGGATAAGAAAGACATGTCGTTGTTCGGCATGATCCGTAACACGCATAAAGTCAGCCCGCAGGGCACGATTGTGGCCTACTCGGATAATTCTTCGGTGATAGAGGGTGTCGATGCAGCGCGCTTTTATCCACATGCTGATGGCAGCTATGCTTATAGCACCGAGTTGACGCACACGCTGATGAAAGTCGAAACGCATAATCACCCAACTGCTATCGCGCCTTTTGCAGGGGCTGCGACCGGCTCTGGTGGCGAGATACGCGACGAGGGAGCGACGGGTGTAGGGTCTAAACCTAAAGCGGGCTTGGCTGGATTTTCAGTTTCCAATTTAAACATTCCAAATTTTGAGCGGCCTTGGGAAGCGCAGCCGTATGGCAAACCTGCGCGCATCGCATCTGCATTGCAAATTATGTTGGATGGCCCCATCGGCAGCGCGGCCTTTAATAACGAATTTGGTCGCCCGAATTTAGCCGGATATTTCCGCACGTTTGAAGAGTCGGTCAACGGCGAAATGCGCGGTTACCACAAGCCCATTATGTTGGCGGGCGGGCTGGGTAGCATCGCCGCACAACACACGCATAAACACGTGCTACCAGTGGGCGCGCTGTTGTTGCAAATCGGCGGAGCGGGCATGTTGATTGGCTTGGGCGGCAGTGCCGCATCCAGCATGGACACGGGGTCGAATACCGAAAATCTAGATTTTGCCTCGGTGCAACGCGGCAACCCAGAGATGCAGCGGCGTGCGCAAGAGGTGATTGATCGTTGCTGGCAGATGGGTAGCGATAATCCAATTTTATCGATACATGATGTCGGCGCGGGTGGCATTTCCAACGCGCTGCCAGAGCTGGTGCATGGTGGAGGACGTGGTGCAAATTTTGAGTTGCGTGCTGTGCCCAGCGAAGAGCGCGGTATGTCGCCTTTGCAAATTTGGAGCAACGAAGCACAAGAGCGTTATGTGCTGGCGATAGCACCCGAACGGTTGGCAGAATTTGCCGCGCTGTGCGAGCGCGAGCGGTGTCCCTACGCGGTGCTGGGGCAGACCACGGCAGACGATCAACTGACGCTGCATGATGAATTATTTGATAACAATCCCGTTGATATGCCGTTGTCGGTGCTGCTGGATAAGCCGCCTAAAATGACGCGCAATGTGCAGCGCGAGGTTGTGAAACACGCCGCGTTGGATACGCGAAAAATTAAACTCGAAGACGCAATAGCGCGTGTGTTGCGTTTGCCCGCGGTGGCGGATAAATCTTTTTTAATTACCATTGGTGATCGCACCGTTGGCGGGCTCACCGCACGCGACCAAATGGTAGGGCCGTGGCAAGTGCCCGTGGCGGATGTGGCGGTCGCGCTGCGCGATTTTCACAGCAATTTAGGCGAGGCATTTGCCTTAGGTGAACGCACGCCATTGGCATTGTTGAACGCGCCTGCATCGGGGCGTATGGCGGTGGGCGAGGCTATCACTAACATTGCCGCTGCGCGCATTGCAAAAATCGGCGACATAAAATTATCGGCCAATTGGATGGCTGCTGCCGGACATCATGGTGAAGATGCCGCACTGTTTGATACCGTGCATGCAGTCGGCATGGAGCTGTGTCCGCAGCTTGGCATCAGCATTCCGGTTGGTAAAGATTCTATGTCTATGAAAACTGCGTGGCGGGATGAAGCGGGTGCGAAATCCGTCACCGCGCCGCTGTCGCTCATCGTCACCGCTTTTGCACCGTGTATGGATGTGCGGCAAACGCTCACACCACAATTAGTTGCCAACTTAGATACCGCGCTCGTACTGATTGATTTAGGTGCGGGAAAAAATCGCATGGGCGGCTCGGCCTTGGCGCAGGTGTATAAACAAGTGGGCGATGTTGCGCCGGATGTGGATGATGCGAGCAAGCTCAAAGCGTTTTTTGAAATCATTCAGCGCTTGAACAGCGAAGAAAAATTACTGGCCTATCATGATCGCTCGGATGGTGGGCTGTTCATCACCCTGTGCGAAATGGCGTTTGCCGGACATGTGGGCTTGAGTGTTAATTTGGATGATTTGGCAGGCGATGATTTAAGCGCGTTATTTAACGAAGAGTTGGGTGCGGTGGTGCAAGTGCGGCAGGCAGATTTATCGCAGGTTCTCAAATCTTTTCATGTTGCACAAATCACGGCTGTGCAAGTTGCTATATTGAATGCGCAGGGCATGATCGCCATCACGCGCCATCATAAAAAATTGTTCGGCCAGAGTGGGGTCGCGCTGAAAAGAATGTGGTCGGAGACCAGCTACCACATGCAGCAGCTACGCGACAATCCGGCTTGCGCGCAGCAAGAATACGATCAGATTTTGAATGCGGCTGATCCCGGATTGCACGTCAAACTCACATACAATTTGAATGAAATTCTAGTCGCGCCAAGGCTATTAAACACTCGCCCCAAGATCGCTATTTTGCGTGAGCAAGGTGTGAATGGTCAGGTGGAAATGGCGGCAGCATTTGACCGCGCTGGCTTTACCGCAGTCGATGTACACATGAGTGATATTTTGGCAGGGCGCGTGAGGCTGGCGGATTTTAAGGGTTTAGCGGCCTGTGGTGGATTTTCTTACGGCGATGTTTTAGGCGCGGGCGCGGGCTGGGCAAAATCTATTTTGTTTAATGCGCGGGCACGAGACGAATTCAGCGCATTTTTTCAACGCACCGATACCTTCGCCTTGGGCGTGTGCAACGGCTGCCAGATGATGAGCAATTTGCACGAGATTATTCCCGGCGCGGAACATTGGGCGCATTTTTCGCGCAATGTATCGGAGCAATTTGAAGCGCGCTTAGTGATGGTGGAAGTGCAAAAATCCTCCTCCATTTTATTTAACGGCATGGCGGGCAGCCGTATGCCGATTGTGGCTTCACACGGTGAAGGCTACGCCGATTTTGGTTCGGCGGCGAGATTAAAGGCCGCACAACCAGCCGTGACTTTGCGCTATGTGGATAACGCTGGGCGCGTGACAGAAACGTATCCGCTTAACCCGAATGGCTCGCCGCAAGGCATTACTGGCCTGACTACAGCGGATGGGAGATTCAATATCATGATGCCCCATCCGGAAAGGCTCATGCGCGTTGTGCAGCATTCTTGGTATCCGCCCAAGTCAAAGGAGTCTGTGTGGGAAGCCGATGGGGATAGACAAGAAAATGGGCCGTGGCTACGCATGTTTCAAAATGCGCGCAAGTGGGTGGGATGAAAAGGGCGAGGGGTGATTAAAGTTTTAATTTAAGTGAAATGAAATCTAGTTAATTATTCCAGCGACCTATCCGTTGTAAGTAAATATGTAAACTGGTCAATCTTATTGTCATTATCCTGCCCCTCGTGAAATATCCTGAACTGACCACCGTCGTACAGCTTGCCGACTTTGCCGACATCATTGATGCGCGCTCACCCGCTGAATACTCGCAAGACCATCTTCCCGGCGCAGTTAATTTCCCCGTGCTGAATGATGCTGAGCGCGCACAAGTCGGCACGTTATATAAGCACTCACCCTTCGAGGCAAAAAAATTAGGCGCGGTGCTGATCGCACGCAACATCGCCCAACACCTAGAACAATCTTGGCACAATCAGCCACGAGCTTGGCAGCCGCTTGTCTATTGCGCGCGCGGCGGACAGCGCAGTGGCGCACTCGCCCATATCCTGCGCCAAATTGGCTTTAAAGCGGCTCGCTTAGAAGGCGGCTACAAAAATTATCGGCAGCATGTATTGCAGCAGCTCACCCTCCTCCCAGCCCAGCTCACTTTTTATGTGTTGTGTGGATTAACGGGTAGCGGCAAAAGTCGACTGCTCAACGCCTTAAAGCAAAATGGCGCGCAAGTGCTAGACATGGAGCAAATAGCCAAACATCGCGGCTCGATACTGGGCGATGTCATACACGCAACCCAGCCCACGCAAAAAGCCTTTGATAGCCAAATACTGGCGCAATTAAAATCGTTTGATTTTGCTAAGCCTGTTTTTATTGAATCTGAAAGTAAAAAAATTGGTGCTGTGCGCGTGCCCGACACACTCATCGCAAAAATG
>JANONT010000045.1:0-4015 GCA_031420955.1 Candidatus Nitrotoga sp.
ACTTATGTGGATGGCGGCTTTAACACCACAGCTTTGGGTACGGACGAAGCCTGATTTATTTTTACCCTTATTTTTTTACTTACGGGTACAAATAAAAACGCCCACACAATTTTAAGTTGTGTGGGCGTTTTAGCTTCCAGGACAGCATTACAAACTAGCCGCCTTCATTCGTCTTAAATTCTTTTTGCGTGATGCTAGCCTTCGCCCGCACGCCTTCCAAATAAGATTGGAACAGATGCTCGCCCGTCATGCGGCGAATTTGTTGCATGTACCCAGCGCGCATATTGTTATCAACTTCCGTCACGTCTTTAACGGCATCCACACGCGCCAACACGTAATCACCGGCTGCATTCACCGTGGCTACATATGCCGGAAGCTTGCTGGCATCCGCCTGAAATATAAGCCGTGACAATCCCTCATCCAACCCGACATGCTTTTCCCTAGTCACGGTCAGCGGATTACTCCAAACCAAGCTGGCTTTTTCGCCACGCTGAAGCTTGGACAGCGTAAGATCGCCCGTTTTACTCAGCATTTCTTTAGCTTGCTCGCGAGATAGTTTTTGTCTAATCACCGCATCCACCTCAGCTAAAGAGCGTGTACTAGCAGGCTTAAATTCCACCATGCGCGCCGCCAACAGCGTGTTGGGTGCAATTTCAACCGCCGCGCTATTGCGTTTATTTTTCACCACGTCATCGGCAAATACAGCTTGCAACGCTTTGTCCATCCAAGGTGCAACAGGCACCTGCTTTTTATTTAACCACGCGCTTTTTTGCACGGGCATTTTCACCAGTTCTGCTGCAGCCTTTAGGGTATCGCTCTGCTCAAATAAAATATCGCTAAATTTTCCGGCCATTTCTGCATAAATGTCGCCGCTTTTTTGCAACTTCATTTTTTGTGCGATGTCATCACGCACTTCGCTCAACGGCTTTGTTTGTGCGCCCGCAATGGCCGTTAATTTAATAATGTGGAAACCAAAATCGGTTTGCACCAAGCCGCTTATCTCGCCCACGTTTAGCTTAAATACCGCCTCCTCAAATGGCGGAACCATCATGCCGCGACCGAACATACCCAGGTCACCGCCTGCCGCAGCAGAGCCTTGGTCTTGTGAATGCTGCTTGGCCAGCTCGGCAAATTTTTGCGGGGCTTGTTTCACTTGCCGCAACACCTGCTCGGCCTTGAGCTTGGCCTCATCCTTTTCCGCACCCGATGCTTTTGCGGAAATGGGAATTAAAATGTGCGATGCCTGACGCTGCTCTTGCGTGCCGAATTCGGGCGCGTGTTCATCGTAATATTTTTTAATTTCCGCCTCGGTCACCATCACCTGTGATTGCAAATCTTCAACAGAAAAAATAACGTATTCCACTTTAATCTGCTCGGCCATCTCAAACTCGGACAGGTTCGCTTCATAATATTTTTTGACATCCGCATCGGCCACTTTGACCTGCGCGATGAACGGATCTAACATCATGCTAGACATCGCTACGACACGTTGTTGCCCATTTAGTCTGATTAATTTTTCTGCTACTGCTGACGAAGCATAGCCATTTTGCAGATACACATCTGCCACTTGGCGTGTGCTAAGTTCTTGTGCCACGTCGGCTTCAAATGTCAGCGGTGTGCGACCTTGCCTACGCAATACTGAGGCGTACACCTCCTTATCGAATTGCCCGCCTTTTTGAAAAGCTTCAATACCCGCAATGGTCTCGGCCAACGTTTTATCGCTGACTTTAAGCCCCGCTGTGCGAGCCTGAATCATAAGCAAACGCTGCGTGATTAAATTATCTAGAATGGCGCGTTTAGTCTCTGGCTTGTCAAACATGGCAGGGTCAAAATTGCCGCGTGTCGTTTCACGCATCCGCTCTTGCTGCTGGCGCAACTCTTGCTCGAAAGCTTGTTGGGTGATTTTTTCACCCTCGACAGTTGCAAGGACATCGGCGTTGTTTGCCTGATTGAAGGTGTCCAAACCAAAAAAAGCAAAGGTGACGGCAATGAGCACCAACACAACTTGCACAAATCTTTTTTTCTCATGCACGAAATCAAACATGATTGCCCACCTATTGATTTTTAAAAATGAAAAAAGGCGAACTTGCGTTCGCCTCAATTTGGCGGAGTGGACGGGACTCGAACCCGCGACCCCCGGCGTGACAGGCCGGTATTCTAACCAACTGAACTACCACTCCATAAAACCCACAATCATACGAGTGCTGTATAAATCCCCGCACAAATCTATGGTGGGTGCTGAGGGGTTCGAACCCCCGACATTCGCCTTGTAAGGGCGACGCTCTACCAGCTGAGCTAAGCACCCCATCAAGCCCGTTAGTCTACCGCATCTTTCAAACCTTTACCAGCACGGAACTTAGGAACTTTTGCAGCTTTGATCTTGATTGTCGCACCAGTACGAGGATTGCGGCCATTACGTGCTGCGCGCTTACCTACATAAAATGTTCCAAATCCAACCAAAGTGACCAAGTCACCTTTCTTTAATGCTTTTTTGATAGCCTCGATAGTTGCGTCCAACGTACGTCCAGCAGCAGCCTTGGAGGTGTCGGTAGATTTTGCAATTGCGTCAATCAGTTCCGATTTATTCATATAAGCGTCCCCTTTATATATTGATTGAAAGTTACAGGAAAACCCTGCGAAGCCTTTATATCAAGGGTTCTCCGCGTGGTCAAGCAATTCCTGCATATTTTATTTATTTTTCTTAATGAATATACTAACAGACAAAATTAATGTTTGATCAGTGCGCCATGGCTGTCATCTGCCACTGGCGGGGGGGTAATCACAGGTACCGCTTCAGCTAAAAACGCTGGCTTACGTTCTAAGGCTTGCTCTAGGACTTGCTCAATCCATTTAACTGGATGAATAGAAAGTTTGTTTTTCACATTATCCGGTATCTCAACCAAGTCGCGCACGTTATCTTCAGGAATTAAAACAGTCTTAATTCCCCCGCGCAGAGCCGCTAAAAGCTTCTCTTTCAAGCCGCCGATAGGCAATACTTCACCGCGCAAGGTAATCTCACCCGTCATTGCCACATCCGCACGCACTGGAATCTGCGTTAACGCGGACACAATGGCAGTGCATATCCCTATTCCCGCACTGGGGCCATCCTTAGGGGTCGCACCTTCTGGCAAGTGAATGTGCAAATCTAATTTCTGATAGAAATCTTCGGCGATTCCCAAGCTTTGCGTGCGGCTACGCACCACGCTCAACGCCGCTTGTATAGACTCTTGCATCACTTCGCCCAACTTACCCGTGGTGGTGGTTTTACCTTTTCCCGGCAATACCGCCGTTTCAATGGTTAACAGCTCGCCGCCCACTTCTGTCCAAGCCAGCCCAGTCACTTGCCCAATTTGATTGCGTTTTTCGGCGATACCATAACTGTAACGGCGCACGCCCAAGTATTTATCTAAATTACGGGAAGTGATGGTTACCTTGCCATCGCGCCCTTTAAGCAACAATGCAGTCACCACTTTGCGACATATCTTCGATATTTCACGATTCAAACCACGCACCCCTGCTTCGCGCGTGTAATAACGCAAAATGTCGCGAATAGCACTCACCGTAATGCTGATTTCTTCCGGCTTCAAACCGTTATTTTCCAACGCCTTCGGAATTAAATACCGTACCGCAATATTAATTTTTTCCTCTTCCATGTAGCTCGGCACATGAATAATTTCCATACGGTCCAATAATGGCGCAGGAATATTCATGCTGTTTGCGGTCGCCACAAACATCACGTCCGACAAGTCATATTCCACTTCAACATAATGATCGACAAATGTATGATTCTGCTCAGGGTCAAGCACCTCCAGCAAAGCCGAAGAGGGATCACCACGAAAATCCATGCCCATTTTGTCAACTTCGTCCAACAAAAATAGCGGGTTTTTCACGCCCACTTTGGACATATTCTGCAAAATTTTACCGGGCATCGAGCCTATATAAGTACGGCGGTGCCCGCGAATCTCGGATTCATCGCGCACCCCTCCCAGCGACATGCGCACGAACTTGCGATTGG
>JANONT010000046.1:0-3859 GCA_031420955.1 Candidatus Nitrotoga sp.
GCTTCTAGTCCGAGCAGGCCACCGCCGATCACTACCGCATGTTTATATTTGGTCGCCGCATCGATCATCGCGTTGGTGTCTTGTATGTCGCGATAGCAGATCACGCCCTGTAAATCTTTGCCCGGCACCGGCAAAATAAATGGGTTAGAACCCGTCGCCAGCAACAGCCTGTCGTATTCCGCTTCGGTGCCGTCTTCGGCGATCACCACTTTCTTTTTGCGATCAATTTTCACAATTTTTTTATTCATGTGCAGCGTGATTTTATTTTCTGTGTACCACTCCACACTGTTCAGGATAATGTCCTGTATGCCTTGCTCTCCGGCCAATACTGGCGACAGCATGATGCGGTTATAGTTGGGATACGGCTCTGCACCAAACACCGTCATGTCGTATAAATCCGGCTCTAGCTTGATGAGCTCCTCCAGCGTGCGTACCCCTGCCATGCCGTTGCCGACCATTACTAATTTCATTTTTTTCATCTTGATACTCCTTAATAAAAATGTTTTATGCAGCCTGTTGCTGTATCAATTCATTGCCAATTTCACTTTCAGCAAAGCGCGCCACTTCACCAATCACTACAATCGACGGGCTGGATAAACCAGCCTGCATCACATCCCGCGCCAGTGTTTGCAGGGTCGCCAGCAAATGTCGTTGCGTGGGCAGCGTGCCATGTTGAATGGCGATCGCGGGCATGTTCGCAGCCATGCCATGTTGCAAAAGCTGTTGCGTGATTTGCGCTAAATTTGTCATACCCATGTAAATTACCAGCGTTGTGCCAGATGTTGCCAGCGCGCGCCAATTGGGCATGGCCTCATTTTTTGTATGCCCCGTTATAAAAGTTACACCCTGTGTGTAGTCGCGATGCGTCAGCGGAATGTTTAACGAAGCCGGTACAGCCATGCCGGAAGTCAGCCCGCTGATAATTGAGACCTTGATCCCCGCTTGTTGTAATGCCTGCATCTCCTCGCCGCCGCGCCCAAACATAAATGGATCACCACCTTTGATGCGTGCGACGATTTTTCCCTCGCGTGCCAGCGCGATCATTTTTTTATGGATGAATGCCTGCGGCGTGGAGATGCAGCCGCCGCGTTTGCCGACGTGAACCACCGGAATGTTAACGCGAGCAAATTGCAGAACGGCTGGGTTGACTAAATCGTCGATCAAAATAACATCCGCGAGGCCGATGCTGCGAACCGCGCCCAGCGTGAGTAAATCAATATCGCCGGGGCCGGCACCGATTAAAAAAACTTGTCCTTGGGTCATTTTTTATGCTCCTGCCTGCTGTTAAATGGTTTGCTAATGGGTCTTGCTCACAACTTTGATGTTCGTCATTCCCGCGCAGGCGGGAATCCAGTCAAACAAAAAATTTGCGTAGCGGCGCAAAATAAAAATTAAGTCCGCTGCGCGGAGCACCTGTCTGGCTGGATGTCCGCCTGCGCGGGAATGACGGAGCAGTAAGATTGTTTTAATCATCCCGCAGCCACCAAATAAGTCGCTTTGCCCGCCGCTAAGGCTCTAGCTTGGCTCATGTCATCCGCATAACCACTGCCATACAAGCAGCAAGCCAGTTGGTTGATGATGGGTTGCGGCACTGGAATTTCTCGCGCCAACACGCGGCTGATCCAATTCGCGGTGGTCAGTGCATCCATGTCGGCGGGCAGGGCAGGGGGCTGTTTGAGCGTGCCTTCTTCGGCTTCAAACAAGGTGACTTGTTTGCCCGCATTAAAAAAATCCATCTGCGGGCGGCGTTTTGGATTAGCGTAAGGCTCGCCCTCGGTGCCGCGCAGCAGCAGGGCGCGCGCGCCAGTGCTGATTAAAAATTCATTCATTTTGCCGAGGTAGTCGGGGTGCGTCACATTCACCACGCGTAAACATCCACTCGGAAAAGGGTCGAGTAATTTAACTAAAGAATGGCCGCTGTTACGCACCCCTAGACGATCACGCAAGGCCAATACTGAAGCTAATCCGGGACATAAAACGGCGGTGGGTAGGAAGGCGATTTTCTGCTCGACAAGTTGCTTTTTAGCGTGCGCTAAATTCACGCTGGGTACAATGCCCAGTTCACGCAAAATGCTGGCGGTGGTGACGCGCGCGTTACCTTGCAACACGCCGTGCAATAAAACTGGAATGCCATATTCGCGCAGCAGGAGTGCGAGTAGGGGGAGTAAGTTGGCTTGCCTGCGTGCGCCGTTATAGCTGGGTAAAACCACGGGTAGGCAAGGCGCATCGGGTGCATTGAGTATGTAAGCGCGCTCGGCCATCGCTCTATAAAACCCCATGATCTCGCTGGCGGATTCTGATTTCATACGCATGGCTAACACAATTGCGCCAAGTTCTAAATCGGCAATGCCGTCATCGAGCATGGCAGAAAACATTTGATAGGCTTCATGCTCTTCCAAATCGGTGGCGTGCGCGCCACGCCCGATACGCTTGATGTAAGCCCCGTAGCCGCCAAAATTTTGCGCGGGATGAATCATGGTTGCGCTCCCACGACGGCAGTTTGCGCGCACAAACGTTTTAATTCCGGCAAGCAGGAGCCGCATTCTGTGCCGCACTTTAATTTTTTCTGGATGGCGGGCAAGTCCATGCCGAGTTTTATTTCGGTGGAAATTTCTTGCTCGCTCACGTCCAAACAATTACAAATAATACGCCCACGCGGATTTTGTCCGGCGGGTGGCGCGCTCACTGGAGCCAATAGCCACGGGCGTAGCAGTTTGGTGTCGGTCGCTTGTGCGATGAGTTCTTTTAACCAATCACGCGCCACGGTTTCGCCGGTTAAGCGCACGCCGACTAAGTGATCGCCATGCAGTAGCGCGCGTTTGGAGATGCCGCGTTTGGCATCGCGATAGTTCATGACTTTGTGTTCATCATCCAATTGCAGAATTTCATCAATGGCTTTTAATAAGTCTTCCGGCACGGCGGTGTTGTGCGCTGCACGCAAAATAACCAATTCATTTTCGCGCCCATACAAACCCAGTGCGGCGTAATCAAATTGCGCTAACAGCGGCTGCAAGCGCGCTAAGCGTTGTGCAGCCTGCCCGCTACGCATGGCCACCATCTGCCAGGGCAAATTTAATTTGTTGACTTGCACGGCGGCATGTTTCAGTTCGGGCTGCTTGGATAGAGGATCAAATTTATTAATCGTCAGCGCGTTCGCACCCAAGCCGCGCATGAATTGATTGCCCCAGTGCATCGGCATAAAAGTCTGGCCCGGACGCATCTCGGGCGATGCCGCCACACGTAGGTGCAGATTGCCACGCCGGCTGACCACTTGTACAAGGTCACCATCTATTAATTTGCGTCGCGCCATATCATCTGCATGCATGGACAGCAGCGGTTCTTCGACATGGCTGAAAAGTCTGCCGACATTGCCGGTGCGGCTCATACCATGCCATTGGTCGCGCAATCTGCCAGTGTTGAAATGCAGCGGAAAACGTGCGTCGGTATCTTCAGCAGTGGGTAAATACGGCGTGTCGATAAAATTTGCGCGACCACTTTCGGTGGGGAAAATACCATCTTCGTATAAGCGTTTTTTGCCTTGTGTTGCGCCTGTTACAAAAGGCCATTGCTGCGGTCCGGCATTTTCCAACAGCGCGTAACTTAGGCCCGTAATATCTAAATCGCGACCGCGCGTTGTTTCGCGATGCTCATTAAAAATGGCTTCGTGATTTGCATATTCCAACAACGAAGGTCGCCCCAAACGCTGGGCTAAACGCTTACCAAAATCCACTACAATTTCCCAGTCGTGCCGCGCTTCACCTGCTGCGGAAACCGCCGCTCGCACACGCGAAATGCAACGCTCGGAATTAGTTACCGTGCCATCTTTTTCGCCCCAGGTGGTGGCGGGTAGCAGCACGTC
>JANONT010000047.1:0-3196 GCA_031420955.1 Candidatus Nitrotoga sp.
GAAGTGGATGAATCTATCGAGATCGACATCAACCCGGCAGACCTGCGTATCGACACCTATCGCGCCAGCGGCGCGGGCGGACAGCACATCAACAAAACCGATTCTGCGGTGCGTATCACGCATCTCCCCACCGGAATCGTCGTGCAATGCCAGAGCGATCGCTCGCAACACCGCAACCGCGCCGAAGCCATGGCCATGTTGAAATCGCGCATGTACGAAGCCGAGCTACGCAAACGCAACACCGAAAAACAAGCACTCGAAGACAGCAAAACCGACATCGGCTGGGGGCACCAAATTCGCTCCTACGTGCTGGATCAATCACGCATCAAAGATTTAAGAACCAACATCGAAATCGGCAATACCCAAGGGGTGTTGGATGGAGATTTAGATCCGTTTATCAGCGCGAGTTTGAAGCAGGGGGTATAGGGGGTGCATTATTTAACTTTTTGGTTTTGTAGGTTGGGTTAGAAGATATACTGCGCAACCCAACCTGCGAGCTACGCGTACCCTTTAGATGCTTGGTGCGCAACATCGCAGTCTTGATGAATGAGGCGCGTGTTTTCCTTCGTATGGCCTGCGACGGCTTTTGTTCTGTCGAGTACAGTGTACGTTTTGGGTAGTTTTTTTTGCAGATCGCGCAAAGGCCATCTTGCTCTTTCCACTTGAGGTCTTTCAGTTTGCGGCGAGCGGCTGGCTTGTCACGTTCGTCGTAGGTGAGTTCCTTGAAAACCTTACGACGGTACGCGAATAGAAGCTCTCTGTCATCGTTGCTCAAAGCCTTCAGTCGAGCGCGAATCTCTGCGAGCAGGGTGTTTGCAAGGATGAGTTCATTCGGATCGAGCTGGCGATTTGGCATTTTGTTCGATACCTAACGTAAAGCGGAAAGCAAAAACGCCGTATAAGCCAGCAGTTTGTGCCAGATCATCTTGAGCATATTTCACACCCCGCTATTTTTAACTCCGCAAATATCTTGGCAACCCAATTAATCCACCGCGGTTGAGATAGCAAACTGAATTAACTCGGTCGGGTTCTCTGCAAAAGTTAGCCCCAGGCTGATTTGCCCCGCGCCATGCAACACCAGGGTTTCAGATTTAATGCTGACCATGCGGCCATCCATGAAGCGCATGTGCGTGCCGTTGATGCTCTGGTCGGTGATGGTAAATTTGCCAAAATTTAATTCGATGCGCGCATGTTGGCGCGAAGAAAAATCGCTGCGGACACAAATTGATCCGTTTTTATCACGCCCCAGCACAGCATTTTTTTGCTTGGGATCAACCGTAAAAGCTTGTTCGTGATAACGCAAGGTCAGTACCCGATTACCTTCCTGTGGCTTGCGAAACGCGGGTATGCCGATGCGTGTGCGCGAAGTGTCATCCTCATTCCAATTGATCTGGTAAATATCGATCTGCTCTTGCCGCCCTTTGATAGTCGTGCGATGAATTTGCTGCGTGCGGCCGCGCAGGGACTCGGGCAGCGCGTCAACAACCGCTTGCGTCGTGCCAATTTTGCTGGCGCGGGTGATGGTTGTAATGTGTGCTGCGACATTAACCGTGTCGCCATGCACGTCGCCCGCTTCGCGAATCACATCGCCAATATGCACGCCAACGCGGATATGCATCGGGTCGTAGTTCTCCAGCTTATCCCCTTCAACAGCGGTTTGCAGACTGCACGCCGCGTAAAAAGCCGCCTCCGCGCTGGGGAAGCCGCACATGATTTCATCGCCTATGGTTTTGATTAATTCGCCCTGATGCTGGCGTATGGTGCTGGACATAAGGTCGATACAGCGGGCGACTAATTGACGCGCTAGCACGTCGCCGTATTTATCATAGAGTGCGGAGCTACCGCAGATGTCCGCGAATAAAATGGTCGTTTTAGTTGGTTGTTGTGTCATATTAAATTTGGCCTTAAATTTGTTTGATGGAAAATTATTTTCGTACGCGCTAAAGAGTCGCACCATCGGCGCACAAGTTACACCGTATAATCCGCAAAATCAATATATTGCTGCGCTTAACTTTTGAATATTTCACGCCTCAAAAAATCGTTTCTGGCCTTGGCTGCGGGCGCGTTCGCCGTCCCTGCATTTTCTACACAGGAATTTTCCCCGCTCGAATTTTTTCCGCTGAGCATTTTCGCCTTAGCCATTTTATTTTGGCTGTGGCAATCCGCAAATAACACTGTAAAAAAACGTGAAGCAGCTTGGCTGGGATTTTATTTCGGCCTCGGATTATTCGGCGCGGGCATAGGCTGGATTTATATAGCGCTGCATGAATACGGCGGCATGTCACCGCTGTTGGCATTTTTAGCGACGGCTCTTTTTGCCGCTTTTCTTGCTTTATTTCCCGCGTTGGTAGGCTACGCACAAGCGAAATTTTCTGCCCCGCTGTGGGCGCGCTTAACACTCATCTTGCCCGCGCTATGGGTGTTGTTGGAATGGTTGCGCGGCATGATTTTTACTGGCTTTCCGTGGCTGGTGATGGGCTATTCGCAGGTCTCCGCATACAGCCCGTTGGCGGGATACGCGCCTGTGTTGGGCGTATATGGCGTGTCGCTGATGATGGCAATCAGCGCGGGCTTGCTGGTTTTATTGTGGCAGAGTCGTTGGACTCAGCAGGGAAAAATTTCTGTAGCGGGACTCGCGCTACTGTGGAGCAGCGGCGCAATGTTGCATTCAATAGAATGGACGCAGGCCGAAGGCGCGCCAGTGCAGGTAGCGTTATTGCAAGGCAACATTCCGCAACATTTAAAATTTCGCGAAGACACCTTGGTGAACACGCTAGAGACGTATCGCAGGCTGGCACTGCAAAGCGAGGCGCGCCTGATTATTTTGCCGGAGACCGCCATTCCTTTATTGCGTCAAAACATGCCGAAAAATTATCTGGAAATTTTGCGCGACCATGCTCGAAAAAATGGCGGCGATATGCTGATCGGCGGTTTTGAAAAAGAGAACGGTCAGTTTTACAACAGCGTATTTTCGGTTGGCGAGGCCGAGTCTCACATCAATGTAAGGCAAAGCTACCGCAAAAATCACCTCGTGCCATTTGGCGAATTTATTCCGCTGCGTCCCGCCCTCGGCTGGCTGATCAACGGCGTGTTAAACATCCCCATGTCTGACCTGGCGCGCGGCGGAGCGCGGCAGCCAGTGTTCCATGTGGCGGGGCAGCGGGTGGCGGTGGATATTTGTTATGAAGACGTATTT
>JANONT010000048.1:0-5780 GCA_031420955.1 Candidatus Nitrotoga sp.
TTTTGAAATTCGATTCCTTGATGCCTGTAATTCCTGCGTGCGTGTTTGAATAATTTTGCGCTCGCCTTCTAGTCGCTCGAATTCCGCAGTATCCAACATATAACCGCGTGTTGCTAGACGCGCCGCTACACCTTCCAAATCATTTCGTAGTGCCTGAATATCCAACATGCCGTTCTATCCTTTTTTGTTTTTCGCTTTTATATCTAACTCGCGCAGCCGCGCCAGCTTCTCCGCTATTTTCGCTTCTAGACCGCGCTCGGTCGGCTGATAAAAATTTACTTCCGGCATGCCATCGGGGAAATAATTTTCGCCTGCCGCATAGCCCTCCGCTTCGTCATGCGCGTAGCGATATTCTTTGCCGTAGTCCAGTTGTTTCATCAGCTTGGTCGGCGCGTTACGCAAATGCAGGGGCACTTCACGTGAACCCTCTTTTGCCACATGCGCGCGCGCGGCATTATACGCGACATAGCCCGCATTCGACTTGGCCGCCACCGCCATGTACAGCACCGCTTGCGCCAGCGCCAACTCGCCCTCCGGCGAACCCAGCCGCTCATAAGTTTGCGCGGCATCCATCGTTAATTGAATTGCGCGCGGATCGGCCAAACCAATATCTTCCCACGCCATCCGCACGATGCGCCGCGCCAAATATCGGGGATCAACCCCGCCATCCAACATACGCACCAGCCAATACAAGGCCGCGTCGGGATGCGAGCCACGCACCGATTTATGCAGCGCGGAAATCTGATCGTAAAATGCTTCGCCACCTTTATCAAAACGACGCAGATTTTGCGCCAGCGTGTTATCTAAAAACGCCCTGTCTATCTGGCCGACACCCGCAGTTTTAGATGCCGTCTGCAATTGTTCCAACACGTTTAACAAGCGTCGCGCATCACCATCGGCATAGCCGATAATGCATTCCCGCGCATCTTCATCAAACGTCAAATCTGCAAATTCAGCTTGTCGGGCATGTTCAAATAGCTCACCCAGCTCCTCTGCCGACAGCACATGCAACACATAAACTTGAGCACGCGACAGCAGCGCGTTATTCACTTCAAATGAAGGGTTCTCGGTCGTCGCGCCGATGAACGTGACCAAACCTTGCTCGACGAATGGCAGGAACGCATCCTGCTGCGATTTATTAAAACGATGTACTTCATCCACAAATAATATCGTATGCCGGCCACGCCGCTGCAAAACCTCTTGCGCCGTCGCAATCGCTTCACGAATATCTTTCACACCCGACAGCACCGCCGACAAGGCCACGAACTCCGCATCAAACGCTCGCGCCATCAGGCGCGCCAACGTAGTTTTACCCACACCCGGCGGTCCCCACAAAATCATCGAATGCAATTTCCCCGATTGAAAAGCCAGACGCAACGGCCTGCCCGCGCCAAGCAAATGCGTTTGGCCGATGACCTCATTGATATGTTGCGGACGCAGACGTTCGGCAAGCGGAGCGGCAGGCTGAGCATGAGAAAATAAATCAGGCATTGTTGTTATCTCTATTTTTTAAGCGGCGTGGCCAGCGATTCATTGAGCTTAATCTTTGTATTACTGCTTTAACTGGTGATGATGAGAAGGTTCATTTTATTTTTTCTCCCGCAGCTATCTTATGAAATTGCCCAGCATATTGAAAACAATTACTCAAGCCTCGTATTCTGACGCAACTTGCCTTTTATCGCAGCAATCAATTTCTCGCGTTGCAAATCCACTCTCTCTTAAAAATTTCAGAAGTCTCCAGCCTCACTATTTTTCTAAATCGCGCAACATGCGCAGCAAGTTATTTACGCTAAAATGCGCGTCACGCCTCGGTAGCTCAGTGGATAGAGCGACCCCCTCCTAAGGGGTAGGTCACACGTTCGATTCGTGTTCGGGGCACCATCCATTATTTAATCCTATTTATTTATCGCTTATCTGCTACACATCCCCCTTTGCATGAAAGCCGAACACTGGCAGAATGCTCTAATCACTTATCTAGCAGGAGATTGCCATTAAAGCCCCTATCCGCATTGCTATCACTGGTGCAGCTGGTCAAATTGGATACAGTTTACTTTTTCGCATTGCCAACGGTGATATGTTGGGTCCCGCGCAGCCAGTTGTGCTGCAATTATTAGATGTGCAGCAAGCGCAAACGACCCTGCGTGGTGTAGCGATGGAGCTAGAAGATTGCGCCTTCCCGCTGTTACAGCAAGTGATTATTACGGATGATCCTAAAATCGCGTTTCGCGATGCGGAGATTGTTTTACTAGTAGGGGCGAAGCCGCGCGGCAAGGGCATGGAGCGCAAAGATCTAATATCCACCAACGCGGTCATTTTTGCCGAACAGGGCAAGCTGTTAAATGAGTATGCGGCGCGGCATGTAAAGGTATTGGTGGTAGGTAATCCGGCCAATACCAACGCGCTGATCGCCATGTATAACGCGCCTGATCTTGATCCAAAAAATTTCAGCGCGATGATGCGGTTGGACCACAATCGCGCAATCGCACAGGTGTCGATTAAATTATCGCAGCCCGTGCATGACATCAAAAAAATGGTGGTGTGGGGCAATCATTCCGGCACGCAATATCCTGATTTATCGCACAGTGAGATTCGCGGACGACGGGTGCTGGACATCTTGCAAGATCACGATTGGATTGAAGAGATGTTTATTCCCACCGTACAAAAGCGCGGCTCGGCGGTCATCGAAGCACGCGGCTTATCGAGCGCGGCCAGTGCCGCCAACTCGGCCATCGCGCATATACATGATTGGGTTTTGGGCACGCACCATAACGATTGGATCACCATGAGCGTGCCATCTGATGGCAGCTATGGCATCCCAGAGGGTGTAATTTATGGTTTCCCGGTTACTTGCCGTAATGGGCAATATCGCATCGTGCAAGATTTAGTGATTAGCGAATTGGGCAAAAAGCACATGCTGAATAGCTACCATGAATTGCTGGAAGAACGCGAGCACGTTAAACAGTTATTGACGTGATAGATGGAATATTTTTTGGCTTAGCATGTTTAAGGCTGGTACGGGAGTGATGATGCTAAAATTTGTTTTCTCTATACGCACGCGCAATGGGCAAAAGGTCGAAAATTTGCTCATCTCCAGCGTTGATAAAGCGGGTGCGGAGCTGAAAATACAGCAGATGTATCGCTACTCTGAAATATTAAGTTGCGAGCTCAAGCAAGATCATGCGAGAAATACTGAGCCCACCTCAGTCGAAGAAATATTGACCCTCATTTCCAGATAAATAATCTGCGCCGTAAATTATCACTCGATAAATCCATCTTTCAGCAACTCCTCCATCAGCTCGGTATAGTCGCTTGCGCCCCGGCTAGCGGGCGCGTGTTCAAACACGGTTTTATTCAACGACGGGCTTTCGGCCAAGCTGACATTTTCTGCAATACGTGTACGGCACACATCCGCACCAAACTGTTTCTCTATCATGCGTAGCACATCCCATGACATGTTGCGCCGACTATCAAAGCGGGTTAGCAAATAGCGGCGTTTAACTTGCCGCTTTAATACTGGCTCTAATGCCTTGAGCGATTTCTCTATTTGTATCGCGCCTTTAACGGATAGAAAATCTGCGGAGATTGGGATAATCAAACCGTTGCAAGCGAAAATTGCGTTCAATGAAAGCACGCCGATGACGGGGTTACAATCAATCAGCAAAGGCTCGCGCCCGATGCCTAATTTTTCTGCAACGAGGCTACTGTTCAGCCGATTCACCACATTGAAACCTTTGCCGAATAACGCGTCGACTTTAGATAACTCCACATGCGCTGGGATCATATTGATACCGCTGGCGGTCTGGCGCACCAGTTCGCGCAGCAAACGATTGCGCTGAAACATGCTGAGCACGGTGTCGTCGCCCGTAGTTGCACTTGCACCTGCTATGCTGCTGAATTGGGCTTGTGGATCCAGATCAATTCCAAAGGTGGTGCGCCCACTGCGCGCCAGTGCCGCTGCAAGGTTAAGCGTGGTCGTGGTTTTACCCACCCCGCCTTTTTGATTAAATACGGCAATAATGGTCATCAGGATCGCTACGATTTTAAATACCGTAAATTATTCAATTATCGCTGCCTGCATTGTTCATCACGCTGGTAAATCGTGGGGATAAATCGGGCTGCATTTCAAAACGATCCAGCGCGCCCGACATGGTGCGATCCAGCAAGTCGAGCCTGTCCGACAATGCCGGATGGGTCTTAAACATGAGTGCCAAACTGGAGTGCGCCGGGTTCATGCCCTGCAATGTGAGCAACACGGCGGGCAGACCATACGGGTCGTATCCGGCGCGGGCAGCGATTACCACACCCATGCGATCGGCTTCGTACTCATCATTTTTATCCAAGCCACGCGCATATAATTCCGTGCCGACTCCGATCAAATTAGTTAACGCAGAGCCTACTCCACTCTGTTGCAAACTCTCTTCAGCCAGATCGGTAATCAAGGTCGTGCGGGCAGATTTTCTGATCGCTTCGACATGATGTCTTTTTAGAACATGGGCAATTTCGTGCGCCAATACTCCAGCCAACTCTGCCTCGCTTTTCATACGGATCAACAAACCCTTGGTGATAAAAATATAACCGCCCGGTGCGGCAAAAGCGTTGACATCTTCATCCCCCAGCACGGCAAAATGCCAAGGCAAATCGGGCCGCTCGGTCTGTACGCTTAGCCACCGCCCCACTTGGTTCACATACTGCTGCACAGGCTTGTTATTCAGCAACGGCGCGGCACCCAACAGATTGCTGGCGATACCCTCCCCCATAGATATTTCCTGTGCCTCGGTAATGTGCGCGGATCCTTTGTACACTTTTCCCGCTGTTGCTACAACCTTATCCAAATTAAGGTTGTCCATATCAAAATTTTGATTAGCACACCCCGTGCTGACCAGCGTCAACGCGAGCAAAATTATTTTCGCTTTCATCTTGCACCTCCACTCGCGGGCTCAGCAAGGTATCCCAGGCTCTGTGAATTTAATTTTCCGGCACTCGCAAATTGCTTGGCTTCTGATTTATTCACTGCATAAGTTTGCATAGCGGCGAATGCTTTAGGATTGGGTTTGGTGTTTTTCAAATCTTTCTCAGATAGCCCGCGTACCCCTGTCGTTGCAGAGCGGCTGCTACCACCACTTGAAGCCACGTTAAACAGTGTGGCCAAACCGCTGCTGCCTGCTTTGTTGCTCGCCTGATTAAACTTTAGGCTTAACATTTTTACCCAGCCCGTTTTACCATCGACTTGCACTTGCATCCAACTTGAGCGGCGCGCGACCACCTCTACTTTGGTGCGCTGCATTAATCTACCCAGTGTTGCCGCATCGGAAAATGGTCTGGCTTTTAATTCCGTGGCGCGTACGGTGTAAGCAAGTTCGCCCGCTTGCGCCCAGCCAGATAGTGTCATATTTAGAAGTAGACTTAAAAAAATTACCGCTTTCCATTTCATCACGCACTCCTTAAATATATCAGCCGCTAAAATAAATTTTGCCAACACCACACTTAATGGGAAATTTTTTGTGGGGAAAATAATTCAACGTCCTGCTCGCGTCCTTTAACTTTATACGAACCCATGGCCTGAAAGTCAAATGCATCACCACATAATTCCTTGGTTTCTTTTGAAACCAATATGCGCGCCACGCCCTTGGTTAAGCCTTCGATGCGGCTGCCTAGGTTAATGGTGTCACCTATCGCAGTATATTCGCGTCGCTGCTCTGAGCCAATTAAACCGACCACTGCAGGGCCGGAGTGTATGCCTATGCCCACATCAAAATCAGCATCTGCCTCGCCCAGCTCGG
>JANONT010000049.1:0-3639 GCA_031420955.1 Candidatus Nitrotoga sp.
CCTTTCAAAAGCTGATAATAAACTGCGCCTGCGCGGGAACGTTTCAAAACTTGCCATTCTTCGCCCGCTTCAAATTCAGTTCCGGATTCGATATAGACCACGCTGTCATCGTTCATTTTATCAATTAGCATGGGCAATAGCGCCGGCAAAATGTTTTTCTGAAAGGGCGGGTCGAGAAATATCACGTCAAATTTTTCGCTGTCGCGCTGCAAAAATTTCAGCGCATCTTCGCAATGCAGCTTTACATTTATGTCTGAAAATTTTTGCACGCTGGCTTGCAATGCTTGAAAAACTTTGCGGTTACTTTCCACCATGACCACTTCTGCTGCACCGCGTGAAGCCGCTTCCAAGCCCAGTACACCGCTGCCTGAAAATAAATCTAAGCAGCGCTTGCCTGATAGATTTTGCCCCAACCAGTTGAATAGTGTTTCGCGCACGCGGTCGGGTGTGGGGCGCAAATCTGTCGCATCGGGAAACTCAATCAGGCGGCTGCGATGAATGCCGCCGATAATTCTGACGCGATTAATTTACTTTACCTCGCCAGCGTTTTTAGTGGCGGTGTCGGTCATATTCACTTCCGGCGCACCGACTATTACGGTAACCATTTTATCCGCCTGCACGCGACGACTAAATGCATCGCGAATTTTTGGCAGCGTGACCGCATCAACCTTGCCGACAAAATCGTCCAGATAAGTGAGCGGTAGATTATAAAATCCGATCACACTCAAGTGATCGACAATTTTTTTATTGCTGTCTAAACGCAGCGGAAATCCGCCGATAATATTTTGCTTGGCCGCCTGCAATTCGCTCTGCGTCGGGCCTTGTGCGACGAATTCACTCAAGGTGGCGCGCACTATTTTTAAGGCTTCATCGGCTTGCTCTTTTTTAGTTTGCAAGCCAATTTGAAAAACGCCAGGCTCGCGCAATGGATGAAAATAGCTGTACACGCTATAAGCCATGCCGCGCTTTTCGCGGACTTCGTTCATCAAGCGCGAGACAAATCCACCGCCGCCCAAAATATAATTACCCACCAACAACGGAAAATAATCCGGGTCATTACGCGCCATGCCGGGTGCGCCGATCAAGATGTGGCTTTGCGTGGCAGGGTGCGCGATGCGTTGCTCGCTGGCAGCAATTTGCATAGTGACCGGTGCGATGCTGGCGCGATCAACGTGCGCGGGCAACTGTGCGGTGAGTCTTTGGGCGATGGCTTCGGCTTCAGCGCGGGTCGCATCACCCATAATCGCGACCACGGCGGTGCGTGCAGAATAATGTTCGCTGTAAAATTTCTCAACATCAGCTTGCTGAATTTTTTCTACCGTGGCGATGCTTCCCGCAGACGGCAAACCGTAAGTGTGCGTGCCAAACACTGCCCGCTGAAAAGCCTTGTCGGCGATACTTTCAGGCTTGGTCTCGGCCTCTTTCAGCCCTGCGATATGGCGCGTTTTTTCGCGCGCTAAGACATTCTCAGGAAAAAGGGGGCGTTGCAAGATGCGCGCTAAAATATCCAGCGACTGATCGCGCTCTGCCGCGCTGCTCAAGGTACGCAGGCTGATGCTGGCACGATCCATATCAAAATTTCCACCCATCTGCGCGCCCACATCGGCCAGTTTGCGCGAGATTTCATCTTCGTTTAATCCTTCCACCCCCTGGTTGAGCAGGCCATAGGTCATGCCCGCCAAGCCGGATTTTTCAGCGGTGTCAAAACTGCTGCCCGCTGCAAAAGTGACGGCTACATCCAGCATCGGCAGGTCGTGATTTTCTACAAAATAAACACGCGCGCCGCTGGCAGACTGCCAGTGTTCAATCTTCGGTGTCGCTAACGCAGTATCTGAAAATATCAACGCACAAAGTAACCCCGCGCCGAATATTGCTATTAAATTTTTAGCGCGCATGAGCCGCTCCTTTCTTGGCTACAGAATTTTCTGGAAGAGGCTGCGGATCGAGCACCGCCACGGCTAACTGGTCATCCTTAATAAACTCGCGCGCCACTTCTTGCACCTGCTGTGCGGTCACCGCCTGTAGCTGTTGCAACATCAGCGGCATGGCTTGATGGCTCAAGCCCGCGCTTTCCAATTGCCCAATTTGCATGGCCTGATAAAACAAAGAATCGCGTTTATACACTTCGCTGGCGGTGACTTGCGCCTTGACTCTTTTTAACTCCTCTTCGCTCACCCCATCGCGTATCAACAACTCAACTTGGGCGCGCAGGCCCGCTTCCAAATCCGACACCGTCTTGCCTTCGCTCGGCGTGCCCTCCAACATAAACAAGCTGGGGCCACGCGAAATTGCGTCATAACTCACGCCGACGCTACTGGCCAACTGCTGCTCGCGCACCAGCGTTTTGTTCAAGCGCGCAGATTCATTACCATCTAATATGCCCGCCAAGACTTGTAGCGCGTAAGGCTTCCATTCTTTTTCAGGATCGCGCAAAGTGGGCGTGTGGTAAGCCATCAGCAGATTCGGCAGCTTGGCTGGAGCCTTCACCACAATACGTTTTACACCCAGCTGCGCCGGGTCGTTAATGACCTTACGCGACGGAATTTTGCGTGCTGGAATCTCGCCGTAATAGCGTTGCGCCAACGCAAAAACATCCTCCGCTTTTATATCCCCCGCCACCACTAGCACTGCATTGTTGGGCGCGTACCAATTGTTATACCAACGCTGCGCGTCGCCCACCTCCAACGCTTTCAGGTCGCCCATCCAACCAATAATCGGATTGCGATATGGGTGCGATTGATACACCACTGCCATCAGTTGCTCGTACAGCAACGCGTGCGGCTCGTCATCGGTACGCATCCGCCGCTCTTCCATCACCACCTGCAACTCTTTATCAAACTCAGTTTTAGATAGCTGAAGATTACGCATACGGTCCGACTCAAGCTGCATGGCCAGCGGCAATTTTGATTTATGCAATTGCTGAAAATACGCCGTGTAATCATTGCTGGTAAACGCATTTTCGCGCCCACCCGCAGCGGCAATACGCTTGGAAAATTGCCCCATCGGCACACTCTTTGTACCCTTAAACATCATGTGTTCCAACACATGCGCGATGCCGGTGGTGCCCGTGTTTTCATCCATGCTGCCCGCGCGATACCATATCTGCTGCACAATCACGGGCGCACGGCGATCTTCCTGCACAATGACCTTGAGGCCATTGCGTAAGGTTTTTTCGTATGTTTTAGCGTGCGCGTTAAGCGTGGAGAATAAACAGAGGGAGGATAAAAATGACATCGTTAAATATTTCAACATTCCAATTTGCATATTTTTGTCCCGTAAAAAAATTAATCCCCTAGCAAATTAATTCAAAATGCCCGCAAGTAAATCCATAACAATACAAGCCAACAAGGTAAAATAACGGCGTCGTACCGTGTGGTCGTAGGCTCGCTATTATGCGCTATTTTTATATTTTCAAACTATCTCACCCGGCTCCCTAACATGTTTGGTTTCCCAAAAAAACCCACCTCAACCGCTGACTCTGACCCCTCGCCCAGTCAGCCAGTTCCAACAAAAAGTTGGCTCGGTCGCCTTAAGGGCGGCTTGTCGCGCACGGGCAATCAATTGGCAAATTTGTTTGGTCAAGGCGGCAAAATAAGCGATGAATTATATGAAGAATTAGAGACGATTTTAATTGCCGCC
>JANONT010000050.1:0-6301 GCA_031420955.1 Candidatus Nitrotoga sp.
GCTTGAAAAAAATCCACCCAAAGCTGAAGCAGGTTTTCAGAATGGGGTTTTTCTACAGCGTCGTTAGATGATCGCCATTTTTCATCCGAACTTCATCAGCAAATACAGCATGGGATAGCAATACAAGCATCAATGCAGCCAATACCCTAAGTGAATTTAAGTACATATAAAACAGCCCTCGGACTGATGGATAATGAGGCAAGACCCGCATAGTACAATGCCCTTGCTTCTATGGATAAATTATCCATGCGCCCACACTGCAGGTAAGGAAAGCTGCGGAATCTTTGAATATTTTCTCAAGGCAAATTGGGTGGCAGCGTATCTATGCCGCGTTAGACTTCCTCCCCCATAGCCAGTAGACTTGCCCTTTTTTGAAAAAGCACACTCTCATTCGCATCATGACCACTGATTTTACACTCACCGATATACAGCCCACCGCCTCACCGTCACGCGACAACATTGCACGCGAAGTAGCGCGCCGTCGGACGTTTGGCATCATCTCCCACCCCGACGCGGGCAAGACTACGCTCACCGAAAAGCTGCTGATGTTCTCTGGCGCGATTCAACTGGCAGGCACAGTTAAGGCGCGTAAAAGTTCGCGTCATGCAACTTCTGATTGGATGGAAATCGAGAAGCAGCGCGGCATTTCGGTGGCCAGTTCGGTGATGCAATTTGAGTATCGCAACCACGTGGTTAACTTGCTCGATACACCGGGTCACCAAGATTTTTCAGAAGACACGTATCGCGTTTTGACTGCGGTAGATTCCGCGCTGATGGTGATTGATGCAGCCAAGGGGGTGGAATCACAAACGATTAAATTGCTGAATGTGTGTCGTATGCGTAACACGCCGATTATTACTTTCATCAACAAAATGGATCGCGAAACCCGTGACCCGTTGGAGTTGCTGGATGAGGTGGAGTCCGTGCTCAACATTCAATGCGCACCGGTCACTTGGCCGCTGGGCATGGGGAAATCTTTTCGCGGCGTGTACCATTTGTTACGTGATGAAATTTTACTATTCACACCCGGCGAAGAGCGCGCCGATCAAGAATTTGAAGTGGTGAAAGGTATCAACAATCCGCGCCTTACAGAAATTTTCCCGCAGGAAATCGAGCGACTAAAAATGGAAGTGGAGTTGTTGCAAGGTGCGTCGCATCCATTCGATCTGGAGGCATTTTTAGCAGGCACGCAAACGCCAGTATTTTTTGGTTCGGCCATTAATAACTTTGGTGTGCGCGAAATTTTGAATGCGCTGTTGGAGTGGGCACCTTCTCCACTGGCGCGCGATGCAACACTAAAAATAGTTTCACCAAACGAGCCTGCGTTCTCTGGATTCGTATTCAAAATCCAAGCAAACATGGATGCCAATCACCGTGACCGCATCGCGTTTTTGCGGGTGTGCTCGGGGCATTTTGAACGCGGGATGAAAATTAAACACCTGCGTATCAACCGCGAAATTCGCGTCTCTAACGTGGTTACGTTTATGGCTTCCAGCCGCGAACAAGTCGAAGAAGCCTATGCGGGCGACATTATCGGCCTGCCCAACCACGGCAATATGCAAATTGGTGACAGTTTTTCGGAAGGTGAATTATTGCAATTTGTGGGCATCCCTTATTTCGCACCGGATTTTTTTCGCTCGGTGCGTATCCGCAATCCGATCAAAGTAAAGCAGCTCCATAAAGGTTTGCAACAGCTCGGTGAAGAAGGCGCGGTGCAGGTTTTTAAACCGGTTAGCGGTGGCGATTTAATACTCGGCGCAGTCGGCGTGTTGCAGTTTGACGTGGTCGCCAGTCGCTTAGCGAATGAGTATGGAGTCGATGCAGTATTCGATGGAACCAGCACCACTAGCGCACGCTGGGTGACCTGCGAGGATAAAAAAATGCTGGCCGATTTTGAAAAAGCCCTGTCGCATAATGTGGCATACGATGCGGCCAACAACATGGCTTACCTCGCACCGAACAATGTTAACTTGAAGCTCACGCAGGAAAGATGGCCGAAAGTGATGTTCCATGCTACACGCGAACATGCAGTAAAATTGTAATGGCAAAAAATTTAGCATTTAAACTTGCCGACGAATATATCGAGTTACACCAATTACTAAAAGTAACCGGCGTGTGCGATAGCGGTGGCGCTGGCAAGGCGCGGGTGGCAGAGGGCGCGGTGTCGGTTGATGGAAAAATAGAATTACGAAAAACGTGTAAAGTGCGCGCCGGATCAGTAGTGACTTTGGGTGATGTGAGCATCACCGTTAACGCGGCTTAATCTCATGCTCTATATCGCACACAATATTTATATTCCAGATAACGAAATCGAGCTCACTGCCGTGCGCGCACAAGGTGCGGGTGGACAAAATGTAAACAAAGTTTCCAGTGCGATTCATTTACGCTTTGATGTGGTCGCTTCGTCATTGCCGGACGAATTTAAAAGCCGTGTACTGGCACTGCGCGACCAGCGCGTCTCCAAAGATGGCGTGGTGATTATCAAGGCGCAACAATTTCGTAGCCAAGAGATGAATCGCGGCGAGGCTATGCGGCGATTGAAGGAATTAGTGCAAAGCATCGCGGTGCTACCCACCGAACGTCGCGCCACTAAACCAACGCGCAGTTCGCAAAGAAAACGCTTGGAAAGTAAAGTAAAACACGGCGCAATGAAGGTAATGCGGGGGCGTGTGGTGGAGTAATCCTAACGCTTTATTTCAGTTTTTTTCCTGCCGCATCAAACACACTCACCTCGACAGGAATGCCCAAACGCACGCTTTCGGTGACGGTACAAAACGCCTCAAACTGCCCCAACGCACGCTCAAGATGCTCCAACTCCTCAGCAGGCTTTCCTAATCTCAACGCGACCTTGATGCGCTGCACACGCAAACGATTTTCGGCATTGCGCCCGACGATTGCATGCACCTCGGTTGCAATGGGCTCTGGTGATTGCTTGAATTTTCGTAACGCAAAAAGCAAGCTGGCACTCAAACAGTTACCCACCGCCGCCGCCAATAATTGCACCGGCGTTGGCCCTTCACCCTGACCCAGTGGCGGGGACTCATCGCTATATACAACGGGAGTATTTTCGCCAAAATTTAAGCTAAATTTGTAATCAGTTTCTTGTTTGAGATTTACGGTAACGGTGTCTGGCATCGCTCTCTTCCTTGAATCCAAATAATCCATTTGCCCTAAAACCCATGCCGGATAGTACCTGATAAAGCCTGTTCGGTGGGCTGATACCACAGAGGGACAGCAACCTAATTGCATCGGTGATTGGATCACGAAAAATTCAATTGCCTAAAATTGAATTCCCTAAAATTAAATTGCTTGGCACGGTATCAAATTACCCAATTGATGTGTCTGATACATTCGGCACATCAACAGAGTGAGTGAAGAAAAAAAGCGGGTGGTACGATTGCTTAAAAACGGCTATACCAACCTTTACCCGCCATCAACTGCAACACATGCGTCGCGAACAGCGAATTTGCATAGGGAGTGGGGTGAACGGTGTCGGCGAACATATAGGTTGATGTTGCGCCAGCATTCAGGTTGGCCGCATTACACACCAGCGATGATCCTAATGGGTTGGGAGCAGGCATAGTTAAATTACAGGCAGTGCCCGTAACATTTGTAAAACCATATTGACCTGGGTTAGCCACTTGATCTTTAGTTAATGAAAAGGCATCCACCAACAACACGTTCGGGCTATTCGGCAAATCAATATTGAGTTTCGTACTTAATTGCGAATTGAAAGCGGACACCAACACATCAAATAAATTTTTGGTCTGCGCCCGCGCAGTAGCATTAGCAATGGAGGTTACTTGCGGCGTGCTAGAAATATCCGGCACATTAATCACCACCACGTACTTCGCCCCTTGATCAATCAATTGCGTTTTAACAGCAACCGCTAATTCATTGGCGGCAAACATCATGTCTGAAATGGCATCTTTGGGAAGCTTCCCCCCCCCACTGCTCCCGCTTGCATAAACGCATCATTCGCGCCCGCCATCACAAACACCACTTCAGTGCCACTGAATGTACCGCCAACTGCCGCCAGGTGATTGGCGATTTGCGTTACCACTGGAACGGTCAATTGACCCAGTATGGCATTCGCCCCACCCAGCAATTTGTTTCCAGGGCCCACCAGATTCGTTACCCGCGCCCCACCTTGAGCATAGCCGGTACAACCAGCGTGATCCGTGGGTGGCACGCTAAAACCTTGAGCGGCATCTCCATCCAAGCCAGTCCTCGCAGCACACGGTGCGGACAAGCCTAATTTCGGCGCGACTAATTCGGTCCAATTAGTCGGCGTGCCATTATTGCTATTGATGGTGAACTGCCCGCCGCTTAGCGCAGCAACAGTACCTACTTGATAAGTCCCGACATCGCTCAAGCTATCGCCAAACGAAACTTGAGAAGTGAAATTCGGCGCGGGGGGACGGTCACTGCCGCCACTACAACCTACCAAAATAACGGCCAGCCCAACCAATAAATTCAATTTGAATTGACGCATGTTAAGTCCCCCCATGTGTAAATGAAAATTGCAATATCAAAGTGAGCCTATGGTAACCCACTCGCCCCGCAAAAATCCAGCTTTTATAAAGGTAGATTTTTGAACCAATACTCGCATAAAACACCTACAGAAATAATTGGGTACAGCCTGCCACCCTTGCAGAATATTGGCTGGTTTAAATGCGACACGCCACCTTCAGCCATCAATCAATTTCATGCAATTCTCCGCTCGCAAACAGCAAGCCACAACGCACCGTTTTGCCTGCATAAATAGCCTGTATTGCATCTCGATATTCCTGCATTTGTGTTGAGTGTCGAGCGGGGTTATTGGCTTCACCTGTTTTGTAATCGAGCACCCACACTTCATTCTCAAACTCGACCAGACGATCAATGCGACGCAGCTCGCCTTGGGCATTGATATACGGCAATTCATTTAATGCCGCGAGATAGTGCTGCGGCGCAAAAAATTTCTGCAAGCTTTTTTGTGTGAGTATGTGTTGCGCTTGCTGCCACAGCGCGTCCATTTTGTTATCTGGAATCGCACACATTTTTTGTAATACAGATTTTTTATCGGCCGCGATTACAGTATTTAAAATTGAATTATCAGCAGGCACTAAATGTTGCAACAGCGCGTGTAGCCAAATGCCCTGTTGCTGCGATGCGGTCTCATGTTGTGCATATCGAGGCGCACGCTGCCCAGTGGGAGTGGGGTGCAAAAGCGCGCTATTCACTTTCAGTATTTTTTGATCGCTATGAATTTCCAGAATATCACTTTGAGCAAGCAATGGATTGTCGTTATTTGCCACTGCCGCCGCGATGTGTGCATACCAGGAATCATCATTCAACTCGCCCTGCCCGCTCACCAATAACGCTTGTTTGGCGCGGGTCATGGCGACATACAATAAATTCATTTCTTCGCGTTGTGCATATTCTTCATCCGCTAAAAAATAATGTGCGCGCAACGGATCGCGCTTATCTGTGAATAAAGAAAAATGTACGGGTTGCTGCTCAGTCGGCGGCCAATCCAGCAGCACGTTATAGATATCCGGCTTGCGCCGAGTATCGTTTGCATCCAGCAACCACACGATAGGCGCTTCTAAGCCCTTGGCCTCGTGGATGGTGTAAATCCGCAGCGCGTTACCCACCTTGCCCACGCGCCCTTCGTCTGGCGACTCGCTATCACCCGCTTGGCGTAGCTCTTGTAGCTCCATCAAAAATCGCGGCAAACTTGGGTAACGTCCGGCATCCACATTCAACGCAATCTCCATTAATGCCTGCAAATTAGCGCGCACGGTTTCGTGCAAATCTACAGGCAGCGCGGCTGTGTAGCGATGCATTAGGTCGCCCTCAAAATAAATATGATCGAGCAAATCATGCACGGGTAATTTATCGGCCAGCGCGATCCAGCCACTCAATAATTTTTGTGCGCGGTGCAATGTTGGAGACGCATTTTCATAAACCGTAACCTGTTGCAAGCGTTGCCACCAACTGGCATTTTTAATCGGCATTTCGCCTGAAGTGAGCTGCATCGCAGCAAGCATCATCAAATCCGCATCCGCGCAAGAAAATATTGGCGAGCGCAGCGTTTGCGCCAACTCCAAATTAGCGAATGGGGTGATCAAAAAAGTGAGCAACGCTCGAATGTCTTCCGCTTCAACGTGTCGAGCAAACCGCCGCGCCGTGAGGTGAGAAAGGGAATGTGGTGCTGGCGCAAAGCACGTTCATAAATTTTCAAATGTGAACGCTTGCGCACCAACACCATGATGTCGCTGTATGCCGCACGGCGCACCACTCCACCGTCACCTTG
>JANONT010000051.1:0-2445 GCA_031420955.1 Candidatus Nitrotoga sp.
GTGTATTCGCTCGAACTTCCAGTGATGCTGCCACCTGTAGTTTCTCATAACATTGTTCCCGATCAAACCGAGACGAGAAACGGGCGGCAATGTTACGGCAGAAACCATTCGGCGCAATAACGATTGCGCCCTACGCGGGCTGTTTCGGATGGAAAAACTTTGCGCTGAACTCGTCGAAAAATGAGTTTTTCTACAGCGTCAACGCCCCAGTTCACGCGCTGGCGTAGCCGGTCGCGTGGAATCGGTTATTAGATGGCTGTTTATTTCTTCATGTTCAGTTCAATAGTGCTTTTTGTCTCGGGAGACTTCGTAGAATCAAAATCGCCCAAACGCCCATATGAATCCACCTTCCCATTTATAATCCGAACAAAGTAAAGGGATTCTTTGAAGCCATCTTCGGAAAAGAGATAATTTAAATACTCAAGCCCTTCCTTTGCGCTGGTGCTTGTTGGCGATCCCAGAACACTTATTGCTTCCTGTTTTGTCATGCCAATACTGACACTATTCATTTTATTAGCAGTTGCACATCCAGTCGCCAGTACTGCGGCAATTACCATTACAAAAAATAAACGGGTCATGTTTTCTCCTCTTTGGTTGATGCGCTCTAACGAAGCTGTAGCAAAAGTCTATTCATACCGCATCTTGCCGTGAACCAAAACAAATATTAAGGTCGAAGTACGGGACGATATTTTGGAGAAAAAAATGGCGCGCTACAAACACATCGACACCCGCCCGCAATTTCTTGCTGTGGATTTGTAGAGGCAGCTTTTGCCGGACGTATTTACACGATCACCTATTCCGCCACCGATGGTTCCGGCAATAAAGCCACCGCCAGCACCACCGTCACCGTCACCGTCACCGTCACCGTGCCGCATGATAAACGGCAAGAGTAGCGTAGGATATTTTATTTCTGATGGGTACAGCAAACTGCCCCTGAAGCAAGGCAGAAAATGAGCTGCTTAATCGGGAATGCGTGGTGATATTTTGATCGCTCTATGTTTTAACCGCTATAAAACTTTTTTCGGATTCATTAATTGCTGCGGGTCTAAAGTATTTTTTATCCCTTCCATTAACTCCATTTCCAGCGCGCTTTTGTAGTGTCGCAATTCATCTCGCTTTAACTGCCCCACGCCATGCTCCGCGCTGATGCTTCCCCCCAGGCCATGCACGATGTCATACACCAGACGGTTTACTGCTGCACTCTGCGCGATAAATTCATCGTTCTTGATGGCATTTTTCAACGAGGGATTGTAGTGAATATTGCCATCGCCGATGTGCCCAAAAATGACAATGTGCACCTCGGGATATTTTGCGTAGAGCGCGGCATTGGCTTGCGTAATAAACTCGGCCACGCGGCTGACCGGCACAGACACATCATGTTTGATGCTGATGCCATGTATTTTCTGCGCCTCGCTAATATTTTTACGCAACTTCCACCACGCTGATATTTGATCGCCCTCTGCCGTCACCGCATAGTCCAGTACGCCGTCGCCAAACAAACTGAGCGCTTCGCGCAAAGGCTGTGCCAGCGGCACCTTCAGCACATCGTCCAAATCAATTAACACCTGCCATTCGTATGGTTTCGCAAACGGCTCGTGCGTGTCGGGGATGTGCTTTAAAACCAAATCTAAACACGAGCGCGAAATAATTTCAAACGCACTTAATCGATCGCCACAAGTGGCGCGTACATGCGCCAGCAAATGGGCAGCCGTTGCCGCATCGCGCACCGCCACAAATGCCGTTGCTCGTGTTTGTGGCCGTGGAAAAAGTTTAAGTACAGCAGCGGTAATAATACCCAATGTGCCCTCCGCGCCGATGAATAAATGCTTTAAATCATAGCCGGTATTATTTTTACGCAAGCTCCGCAAGCCATGCCAGATGCGCCCATCCGGCAACACCACCTCCAGCCCTAACACTAAATCACGCATCGTGCCGTAGCGCAGCACATTCACCCCGCCCGCGTTGGTAGAAATATTGCCCCCAATTTCGCATTGTTTTGCGGTGGCCGTTAGGCCCAGTGGAAAATATCGGTGCGCCTGCTCTGCTGCCAGCTTGGCATTTTCCAGCGTGCATCCGGCTTCTACCGTCAGGGTGTAATTGGTCGCATCGACCTCACGAATACGATTCATGCGCGATAAATTCAGCACAACTTGCTCGCCCATTTTTTCATCTGGATTTTTATTGGCCGCCAATGGCACCGATCCGCCACACAAGCTGGTGTTGCCGCCCTGCGGCACGATGGCAATGTTTTTGTTTGCACAAAAACTGACCACCGCAGCAACCTGTTGCGTGTCAGCGGGGAACACCACCGCCAGTGCTTGCCCGCTGTATCGGCCACGCCAGTCACTCAGGTGCGGCGATGCCGCTATACCCGTCAACACGCCGTGCTCGCCCACGATTTGGCGAAATGATTCAATCATGTTTTTAGCATCACTATTTTGGGTC
>JANONT010000052.1:0-4073 GCA_031420955.1 Candidatus Nitrotoga sp.
ATCGGTAAAGTAGACCTCACCTTTCGTGGCGAATATACGCGCTTTGAAAACTATGCTTCTGCTCAATACTGAGCAGAAGCATAGTTTCGGTGAAGACTCATATACGGAACGCATGTTATGTCGGAACCAAAATTACGCCTCGGCGCAATATTGAGTTTGGATTAAATCATCAGTAAACATTAAAAAAGCCCCACAGAAAAAACTGTGGGGCTTTTGATTTGTGCTGTTAACTGGCCAGAGCTAGCTTGCCAACACCTTATGCGCCGCAGCAACCGCTACGCCATTTTTAACGGGCGCTTTCATGCGACCCAAGACATCATCCAGTGCACCGAGGCAGAACAAAATATTACGTGGATTGCTGGCGTAACCCATCAGGCCAATACGCCATACTTTTCCAGCCATTACGCCTAAGCCTGCGCCAATTTCCAACTGATATTCATTCAGTAAGGTGGCGCGTAATGCTGCGTCATCTACGCCTGTTGGGATAGTCAGCGCATTCAATTGTGGTAGGCGTTCGCCTTCTGGCACAACAAATTGCAAGCCCATCGCTTCTAAGCCAGCACGCAATGCCAAGTGATTTTTTTGATGGCGCGCCCACGAGTTTTCCAAACCTTCTTCTTGCAACATCACCAAAGATTCATGCAAACCATACAGCGCATTGATCGGCGCAGTGTGATGGTAGGCGCGCTTAGTGGCCGCACCCCAGTAGCCCATTACCAGATTTAAATCTAAAAACCAGCTTTGCACTTTGGTTTTGCGATTTTTAATTTTTTCCAAGGCGCGCGGGCTAAAGCTAACTGGCGAAAGCCCTGGTGTGCAGGATAAACATTTTTGTGTGCCGGAATAAATCGCATCAATGCCCCACTCGTCTACTTTCAACGGTGAGCCAGCCAGCGAAGTGACCGCATCCACTATAGTCAAGCAGCCATGTTTATGCGCTAGCTCGACCAAAGTTTTGGCGTCCGACAATGCGCCGGTGGAAGTTTCAGCGTGGACAAAAGCCACCACTTTTGCGTCTGGATTTGCCTTGAGCGCGTCGGCTAGTTTTTGTGGATCGACCGCACGACCCCAATCATCTTGAATCATCACCGCCACACCACCGCAGCGCTCTACGTTTTCTTTCATGCGTCCGCCGAACACGCCGTTTTGACAAATGATGACTTTATCACCAGGCTCAACCAGATTTACAAAACACGCTTCCATGCCAGCCGAGCCGGGCGCGGAAATGGGCATGGTGAGTTCATTTTTTGTCTGAAAGGCGTATTTCAACAACTCTTTCATCTCGTCCATCAAGGTTACGAACATGGGATCTAAATGACCAATGGTTGGGCGGGCTAACGCTGATAGCACGCGTGCGCTAACATCGGAGGGGCCCGGCCCCATCAGAGTGCGTTGCGGGGGATGAAATGAGGTAATTGCCATGCTGCTTCCTTTCAGAGATTGATAGATTAAGGGGGAGAAAAAGAAAAAATAAAATTGAACGCCCGATATTGTAATGTACTTCTGCTTAATTTTTTGTCCGAATGATTATTTTGGCAAATTAAATGTGCTGCGAGCATGTCCAAGGTGGTCGTGGCGGAAGACAGCGGGGCGACATGGGGTGCAAAGCCTGATAGAATAACGCACTGTTTTTTTGATTAACTTTAATTAAGTCTGGAGAATGTAGGATGGCTGTTGAACGTACTTTATCAATTATTAAACCGGATGCCGTTGCCAAAAATGTAATCGGTCAAATTTACACACGCTTTGAACAGGCAGGATTGAAAATTATCGCTGCGCGTATGATGCAGTTATCCCGCGCCGAAGCGGAAGGATTTTATGCCGTACACCGCGCGCGCCCGTTTTTTAAGGATTTGGTCGATTTTATGATTTCTGGCCCGGTGATCGTGCAGGTACTGCAAGGTGAAAATGCTGTGCTTAAACATCGTGATTTGATGGGTGCGACTGACCCTAAAAAAGCCGACAAAGGCACGATCCGCGCCGATTTTGCCGACAGTATTGATGCTAATGCGGTGCATGGTTCTGACGCGCCTGAGGCGGCCGCAGCAGAAATCGCTTATTTTTTCCCCAGTATGAATGTTTACGCGCGTTAATCGTATTCCATCACGATGACTGAAAATCTCCTCAACTTTGATTCAGCACAAATGGCCGACTGGTTTGCCACAAAAGGTGAAAAGCCTTTTCGTGCGCGCCAGGTGTTGCGTTGGATTCATAAAAGCGGGGAGTCTGATTTTGCGGCGATGACGGATTTGGCTGCTTCTCTGCGCGCCAAATTACAGCAGACCGCCTGCGTCACCGCGCCCACTGTGGTGCGTGAAGAGCTTTCAAGCGATGGCACGCGCAAATGGTTGCTCAATGTTGGTACGGGTAATTCGATTGAAACGGTGTTTATTCCAGAGGCTGAACGCGGCACGCTGTGCGTTTCTACGCAAGCGGGCTGCGCGCTGGATTGTTCATTTTGCTCGACAGGCAAGCAGGGTTTTAACCGCAATTTAAGTGTGGCCGAAATTATTGGCCAGCTTTGGTGGGCGAATAAACAGATAGGTAAAGATGCAGATGGATTGTGGCCAATCAGCAACGTGGTATTGATGGGCATGGGTGAGCCGCTCTTGAATTTTAACAATACGGTGAGCGCGTTACGTTTGATGCTGGATGATCACGCGTATGGATTGTCGCGCCGCAGAGTGACGTTGTCCACTTCAGGCATCGTGCCCGCGATGGACAGGCTGCGCGATGAATGTCCGGTCGCGCTAGCTGTTTCATTGCACGCGCCCAATAACGCCTTGCGCGATGTGCTTGTTCCCATCAATAAAAAATATCCGCTGGATATGTTGATGGCAGCCTGTCAACGCTACTTAGAAAAAGCGCCGCGCGATTTCATTACGTTTGAATACGTCATGCTGCGCGGCGTAAACGACAGCGTGCAGTTGGCGCACGAGTTGGTTGATTTGGTGCGCGACGTCCCGTGCAAGCTGAATTTAATTCCGTTTAACCCCTTCCCGCAAACGCAGTATCAGCGTTCGGATAGAGATGCGATCCAACGTTTTCGTGATGTGTTAATGCAGGCAGGTATTGTGACCACCACACGCAAAACACGCGGTGATGATATTGATGCAGCATGCGGGCAGCTGGCGGGGCAGGTGCAAGACAAAACCAAAAGAACACATCGCTTGGTGGAAATGCGCACATGAAAAATTCATTATTGTTAAAGGGGCTGTTGCTCGTGCTGGCATTATCGGGCTGTGCCACCCAATCGGGTGGGGGCTCGAATGCCGACTCGCAGCAAACACTGACGCGGGCGCAGGCCAGCGCCAAAGTGCATACTGAGCTGGCCGCACAATATTATGAACGCACGCAGTATAAAATCGCTTTGGATGAAATTAATATCGCATTGAATGCGGTATCTGACTACGCCCCCGCATACAGTGTGCGAGGGCTAATTCGCATGGCGTTGCGCGAAGACCTGCAAGCTGATGCGGATTTTCAGCACAGCTTAAAGTTGAATCCAAACGATTCGGACACACACAACAATTATGGTTGGTTTCTCTGCCAGCGCGGCAAAGAGCTAGACTCGGTGACACATTTCTTAGCTGCCGTTAAAAATCCGCTGTATAGCACGCCAGAAAAAGCTTATCTGAATGCGGGTTTATGTTCTAAAAAAGGCGGCAATACCAAGGCGGCGGATGAGTATTTGCGTAAAGCCTTGGCTTTTCGCTCAGACATTCCCGAAGCGTTATTGGCTCTATCCGAAATCAACTATACCAATGGTAATTATGCGAGCGCAAGAAGTTACTTTCAGCATTTTATGCAAAGGCATGCGGCGATTGCCACCGCTGCCAACTTGTGGATGGCTGTGCATATAGAACGCAAGCTGAATGACAAAGTGGCCGAAAATAATTACGCCATGCAAATGCGCAAGCGTTTTCCCAATGCACGCGAAACTCAATTATTGCAGAGTGGCAAGTAATGGACGATCAAGTTAATAATGCTGCGGATGAGCCTAACTCCCTAGCACAAATAGCCAGCGCGGGCGTGCAGTTGCGCGAGGCGCGTGAGCGTGCGGGATTAAAAGT
>JANONT010000053.1:0-1658 GCA_031420955.1 Candidatus Nitrotoga sp.
TTGTCCGGCTTCATCTTTAGAGCGCACTTCAATGATGCCCGTTAGATCGCCCGATGCCACCAAGGTCGCCACCGCAACAGCCTCGTTCATTGAGCGCGTCATGTTGCGTGTGATAACAAAGGCAATCATGGCGCCCAGCACAGCAGAAATAAGAAATGCCACAATCAGCAAGTTGATGATAAATTCATCGACCGCCTGCACTTCAACTTGACCATTTTCCATTATTTCCTTCTGATACACTTCTTGGGCCGTTATGTTGGCCAACATAGCGTTGCGGGCGGGAATAATGCGTTTAATGAGTAGGTCGTACGCCTCATCATCTTTGCCCGCCAAAATCACCGGGGCAATGACATCAACCATTTTCCAAAATTCATCCCCCGTCCGTTTAATCTCGGCAAAGAGCGCGCGGCCTTTGTCGGATTGCAAGGTCTTTTCAAATTCGCCCATCACCTCTATGGCTTTAGCGCGATGTTCCTGCACGCTGCCGAAAGCTTCTTTACGATCCGCATCGGTACGTCCCAACATGGCATGACGGGTTTCTAGCGACACGCGAAATATTCTCAGCTTGATTTCTTCAATCTGGAGAAGTTGTGGTGTACGCACATCGAACACGTCACCCACAATCTGATGCAGCTTGGTTACATTAAGCCAAATGATGAAGAAGCTGATAAACATCATTCCGATGATGACCCCAAACCCCAGTGTTAATTTATGTGCAATCTTTAAATTATTAAACATGCGACTCTCCCTTAAAATTAAACCACCACATTTTTTTGATGCTTGTTGATCCATGCTTATTGCTAAGAAATGATTCTCTTAAAACCTTTAGCAAGCTAAGTACCTTAACGGCGGCACGCCCATAAACTTTAATGCAGCGCGGGCTGAGGCACGGTTGCCGCCCCGTTAATCAGTGGCTGCACAGCTTTATTGTTTTCGGCCTCAACCTCAATCACGCCGCCATCATGCGTGGCAGATTCCTCTGCTTGTTTGTTCATCACAACGATGCTGATGCGACGATTAACAGGATTAAGCGGGTCGTTTTTATCGAATAGCACCACCGAAGAAAGCCCGACCACACGCACAATCTTCCCTTCATTCAGCCCGCCAATAATCAGCTCTCGACGTGATGCATTGGCACGATCTGCCGATAATTCCCAATTGCTATAGCCACGGTCTCCAAATGAATAAGTTTGGGCATCGGTATGCCCAGACAAACTTATTTTGTTGGGCACTTGGTTTAGTGCACGGGCGATTTCATGCAATATTGCGCTGGTATAAGATTCCAACTTGGCACTGCCGCTCTTAAACATCGGACGATTTTTTTCATCTACAATTTGTATGCGCAAGCCCTCGGTGGTGATGTCGAGCAGAATCTGATTTTTAAATTGTTGTAGCTTGATGTCTGCTTCCAATGCCTGCTCGATGTCACTTTTTAGTTGCTTGAGCTTCACTATTTCTTGCTGCTTTTCTTGCCGCGCCAACTCTTGCTGGATGGCGGTGATGTCCACCATTTTTTTATCGGCGGGCTGCGCGCCTAAATTCACCTGACCTTACCTGCGCGAAAAAAACGTACCAACCCCCAGAATAAAACAGCTGCGATATACACAGCTAGAGCCCCCAAACAAGGCGGCCTTGATCGGAGTGTTAAAAATATACGC
>JANONT010000054.1:0-16094 GCA_031420955.1 Candidatus Nitrotoga sp.
GAAATGGTCATGCCCGGCGACAACGTCTCGGTCACCGTCAACCTGATTGCCCCGGTCGCGATGGAAGAAGGTCTGCGCTTTGCGATCCGCGAAGGCGGCCGCACGGTGGGTGCGGGTGTGGTGGCAAAGGTGCTTGAGTAATATTAGGTGAGATAAGTGTGCAATGAGGCGTGGTCTCGTTGTATAATAGTTGGCTGTTTAACTTGTTGGTTGTGTTGGCTGTCAAAAGCACAGTATAAAATATGAAAAGTCAAAATATTCGCATACGGCTTAAAGCCTTTGATTATCGTTTAATCGATCAATCTGCGTCACGAATTGTGGAAACGGCTAAGCGCACTGGGGCGGTCGTAAAAGGGCCGATTCCGTTGCCAACCAAAATTGAGCGTTTTGATATTTTGCGCTCGCCGCATGTCAATAAAACATCGCGCGATCAGTTTGAGATTCGCACGCATTTACGCATGATGGATATTGTCGATCCTACTGAAAAAACAGTGGATGCGTTGATGAAGTTGGACTTGCCTGCGGGCGTGGATGTGGTTATTAAGTTGCAGTAATTAGTTGATTCAAATGTAGCAAAAAATCGGCTGGCCAATTGAAGTCAGCCCCTTAAATTAAACAAGGAAATAACAATGAGCATCGGACTTGTTGGCCGTAAGGTTGGCATGACCCGCATTTTTACCGAGGATGGCGTTTCGTTGCCGGTAACTGTGTTGGATGTGTCAAACAATCGAATTACACAGATCAAATCCCTCAGTACGGATGGGTATTCAGCTGTGCAGCTGGCTTTTGGTACGCGGCGCGCAAGCCGGGTAATTAAGCCTGCTGCTGGGCACTTCGCTAAGGCGGGCGTGTTGGCTGGAAGTATTTTGCGCGAATTTACTGCAAGCCCAGAAGACTTGTCTTCTTTGAAAGCGGGCGGTGTAATTGGCGTGGATATTTTTAAGGTTGGGCAAAAAGTGGACGTGACAGGCGTAACCATCGGCAAGGGTTATGCGGGTGTTATCAAGCGCCACAACTTTAGCTCTGGCCGCGCTACGCACGGTAACTCCAAATCACATAATGTCCCCGGCTCTATCGGTATGGCGCAAGACCCTGGTCGCGTGTTTCCGGGTAAGCGCATGACCGGACATTTGGGTGACGTGCAGCGCACCGTGCAAAATCTAAAAATTGTTCGCATTGATGCCGAGCGGCAATTGCTGCTGGTAATGGGTGCGGTACCAGGTTGCAAGGGTGGTGACATTGTGGTTCATCCTGCTGTGAAGGTGGGGGCATAATGGAATTAAAAGTGATAAATGACAGCGGGCAGTCATCTGCCAGCCTGATTGCTTCGGACGATTTGTTTGGACGCGAGTATAACGAGGCGTTGATCCATCAGGTGGTGACCGCTTATCAAGCGAATGCGCGTTCTAGTAACAGCAAGCAAAAAGGCCGTAGCGAAATTGCCAAAAGCACACGCAAGCCGTGGGCGCAAAAAGGTACTGGACGTGCTCGTTCGGGTATGGCTTCCAGCCCGTTGTGGCGTGGGGGCGGTAAGATATTCCCGAATAGCCCAGACGAAAATTACACACAAAAAACCAATCGTAAAATGTATCGTGCTGCTTTGGCCTCAATCTTTTCGCAGCTGGTTCGTGAGAATAGATTGTTGGTGGTGGACAGCTTGACCATTGCTGCGCCTAAGACAAAGCTGCTGGCTGACAAGCTTAAGGTAATGGGCTTGAGCGCAGATCGCGTTTTGATTGTCACCGACAATTTTGATGAGAATTTATATTTGTCATCCAGAAATTTGCCTAATCTTTTGGTTCTGGAAGTTCAGCAAGCCGATCCAGTGAGCTTGGTGCATTTCCCCAAGGTTCTGGTGACGCGTGGTGCAATGGCGAAGATTGAGGAGATGCTGGCATGAGCAATCAAAAGTTTAGCCAAGAACGCTTGATGAATGTGTTGCATGCCCCGCTGATTTCCGAAAAAGCGACGTATGTAGCAGATAAGCGTAATCAAGTGGTATTTAGTGTGATCCCTGATGCAACCAAGCCAGAAATTAAAGCGGCGGTGGAGTTGCTGTTTAAGGTGACTGTTAAGAGCGTGCAAGTTTCCGTGTTAAAGGGAAAACAGAAACGTTTCGGCAGATTTATGGGGCGGCGCAACGACAACAAAAAAGCATACGTTTGTCTGGCGGCAGGTCAGGAAATTAATTTTGCTGAGAGTGGGCAGGGATAAGTCATGGCATTGATTAAACTAAAACCAACTTCTCCTGGGCGACGCACCGTTGTGCGTGTGGTGAATCCCGATTTGCATAAGGGTAAGCCACATGCGCCATTGGTTGAGAGAAAGAATCGTACCGCTGGTCGTAATCATAACGGGCATATTACTGTTCGTCACATGGGCGGCGGACACAAGAAAAATTATCGCATCATTGACTTTAAGCGCAACAAAGATGGCATTGCCGCTACGGTTGAGAGCTTGGAATACGATCCAAATCGCACCGCATTTATTGCGTTGCTGTGTTACACGGATGGTGAGCGTAGATACATTGTCGCCCCCAAAGGTGTAGCGGTCGGTACGCAACTCATGAGCGGTTCGGAAGCACCCATCAAGGCAGGTAATGCCTTGCCGCTGCGTAATGTGCCAGTCGGTTCAACCATTCATTGTATCGAAATGCTGCCGGGTAAAGGCGCGCAACTGGCGCGTTCGGCGGGCACTTCAGTGCAATTGCTGGCGCGTGAAGGGTCTTATGCTCAGTTGAGATTGCGCTCTGGCGAAATTAGAAAAGTGCATGTTGATTGCAAGGCGACCATCGGTGAGGTGGGTAACTCTGAGCATAATTTGCGTTCGATTGGTAAAGCAGGTGCGATGCGTTGGCGTGGCGTTCGTCCAACCGTGCGCGGTGTGGCGATGAACCCAGTAGATCACCCACATGGTGGTGGTGAGGGTAAGACTGCTGCGGGTCGTAATCCGGTTAGCCCGTGGGGTGTTCCGGCCAAAGGCTTCCGTACGCGTCGCAATAAGCGCACTAGCAATATGATTGTTCGTCGTCGGTTTCAGGTTTAAGGGGTAGGGAGATATGGCACGTTCCGTTAAAAAAGGTCCATTCACTGATGCTCACCTGTTAAAAAAGGTTGAGGCAGTGCGTGCGACGAGTGATAAGCGTCCGGTAAAAACATGGTCGAGACGTTCAACCGTGCTACCCGAATTTGTTGGATTAACAATTGCGGTGCATAACGGCAAGCAACACATTCCGGTTTACATTTCGGAAAATATGGTGGGGCATAAGCTGGGCGAATTCTCGCTGACCCGCACTTTCAAAGGACATGCTGCCGATAAAAAAGCAGTGGTCAAAAAATAAGGAGAGGTGATGAGCACAGCAGTGGTTAAAGGTGTTCGCCTGTCGGCACAAAAAGGTCGTTTGGTGGCAGATCAAATTCGCGGCATGTCCGTTGATAAAGCACTCAATCTTTTGGCATTTAGCCCGAAGAAGGCGGCGGTCATAATCAAAAAAGGTTTGGAGTCGGCCATTGCCAACGCCGAGCATAACGATGGCGCAGATATTGATGAGTTGAAAGTGGCTACGATTTATGTAGATAAGGGCGAGTCATTGAAGCGCATGATCCCACGCGCCAAGGGTCGCGGCAATAAGATTGAGAAGCAAACCTGCCACATTACGATCATCGTCGGGAGTTAATGCAGATATGGGACAGAAAATTCATCCAATCGGTTTCCGGTTGAGCGTACAGAAAAACTGGTCATCTACTTGGTATGCCAATAGCAAATCGTTTTCAGCCATGCTGCTCAAAGATATTGAGGTGCGTGAGTACTTAAAAAAGAAATTGTTTGGTGCAGGCATTTCTAAGATCGTCATTGAGCGACCAGCAAAGAATGCCAAGATCACGATTTATACCGCTAGACCAGGTGTGGTGATCGGTAAAAAAGGTGAAGACATTGAGTCTATTCGCGCCGAATTAAAAAAGCGTATGAATTTGCCGGACGTGGCGTTGAATATCGAAGAAGTGCGTAAGCCAGAAATCGATGCGCAATTGATAGCAGAGAGCATCACTTCGCAGTTGGAAAAGCGCATCATGTTCCGTCGCGCAATGAAGCGTGCAATGCAGAATGCGATGCGTCTCGGTGCCCAGGGTATCAAGATAATGAGCGCGGGGCGTTTGAACGGAATTGAAATTGCGCGTACAGAATGGTATCGCGAGGGACGTGTGCCGTTGCATACACTGCGTGCCAATATAGATTACGGCACGGCTGAAGCCAAGACTACCTATGGCATCATCGGTGTCAAAGTGTGGGTCTACAAGGGCGAGCACACGGGCGTGGCAGAAATTGCTGCACCCGTTGCAGCGGAGCCAGAAAAGAAAATAAGGAAGGCGGGGGCAAAACATGTTGCAGCCAGCTAAAAGAAAATATCGTAAAGAGCAAAAGGGTCGTAATACCGGTATTGCTACCCGAGGAAATAAAGTCAGCTTTGGCGAATTTGGCCTCAAGGCAATGGCGCGCGGTCGTTTAACGGCTCGCCAGATTGAAGCTGCGCGTCGTGCTATGACGCGACACATTAAGCGTGGTGGGCGGATTTGGATACGCATATTCCCAGATAAGCCGATTTCACAAAAGCCTGCAGAAGTTCGTATGGGTAATGGTAAAGGAAATCCAGAGTATTACGTGGCCGAGATTCAGCCAGGGAAAATGCTGTACGAGATGGATGGTGTGGACGAGGTGATCGCGCGTGAGGCGTTCCGTTTGGCTTCAGCCAAGCTTCCTATCGCGACCTCCTTTGTGATTAGACAGGTGGGAGCATAAGCATGAAAGCAAGCGAATTAAGAGCAAAATCTGCGGCCGAGTTGGGGCAAGAGCTGTTGTCGTTGAGCCGCGCTCAATTTGGTCTGCGTACACAGATTGCGACGCAGCAATTGACCAACAATAGCCAGTTATCCAAGGTGCGGCGTGATATTGCACGCGTAAAAACAGTGTTGACTGAAAAAGGTGTGCAGGCATGAGTGCAACGGGAAAAAAACGAACGCTGACCGGCACGGTAGTCAGTGACAAAATGAATAAAACAGTTACGGTGTTGGTCGAGCGTAAAATTAAGCATCCTCTTTTGGGTAAGGTGATGACAGTTTCTAAGAAATATCACGCGCATGACGAGAATGATGAGTTTCATGCGGGCGATATGGTTGCAATAGAAGAGTGTCGTCCTTTGGCTAAAACAAAGAGCTGGCGCGTTGTTAGGCGGATTGACAAGTCGCAAGCGGTTTGATGTAAATAGCAGTTTATTTGCATATAAGCCTTGCGTTAGGGTTCAAGTTTCACTATAGTGCGCGGCTTCGTTTCCCCCGCTGTTGGTAAGTGGGGACGCAAAAAATACTTCGTAAGCTCAACTCAGATATTGGGTTGCAAAATTAACCCGAACGGGTTCCAAGACTAGCCGCACAGAGCGGATAAAGTTGGAAGGAAAAATATAATGATTCAAATGCAATCGGTTTTAACTGTTGCCGACAATACTGGCGCACGCTCTGTTATGTGCATCAAGGTTCTCGGTGGCTCCAAGCGTCGCTATGCTGGCATAGGTGATGTAATTAAGGTGAGCATCAGAGATGCTGCGCCACGTTCGCGTGTTAAAAAAGGCGAAGTGCATAGCGCGGTGGTGGTGAGAACCGCCAAGGGTGTGCGCCGTGCAGATGGCTCTTTGATTAAGTTTGACGGTAATGCAGCGGTGTTGTTGAACGCTAAGCTGGAGCCGATTGGCACCCGTATATTTGGCCCGGTGACGCGCGAGCTGCGTACCGAACGATTTATGAAGATCGTATCGTTAGCACCTGAAGTGCTTTAAGCCGCCAGAATAACTACCGTATTGATATTAACGCAGGCAGGAAATAATCGTGCTCAAAATTAAAAAAAATGACGATGTGATCGTCATCACAGGTAAGGACAAAGGGAATCGCGGAAATGTTTTGCGCGTCCTCGGTGATCGCTTGTTGGTAAGTGGTGTAAATAAAGTCAAGAAACATCAGAAGCCAAACCCGGTCAAGGGTTTGACGGGTGGCATCATCTCGCAAGAAATGTCTATTCATGCTTCCAATGTGGCTATCTATAATTCAGCAACTAAAAAAGCTGACCGGGTTGGAATTAAAACATTGGGCGACGGAAAAAAATTTCGCGTTTTTAAATCCAGTGGCGAAGCGGTTGACGCATAAGGGAGTGATTTGAGCATGGCGCGTTTGTACGATTTTTACAAGGATACCGTAGCACCGGAGCTGATGAAAAAATTCGGCTACCAGTCTGTGATGGAAGTGCCCCGCATTCAGAAAATTACGCTGAATATGGGCGTGGGCGAAGCCGTTGCCGACAAAAAGGTGATGGAGCACGCAGTGTCAGATATGCAAAAAATATCTGGGCAAAAGCCTGTGGTTACCAAATCTAAAAAATCTATCGCGGGCTTTAAAATCCGTGAGAATTATCCAGTTGGCTGCAAAGTAACATTGCGCCGTGCACATATGTACGAATTTTTGGATCGTTTGGTTACGGTTGCAATCCCGCGTATTCGCGATTTTCGCGGTATGTCCGGCAAAGCGTTTGATGGTCGTGGAAATTACAATATGGGCGTGAAAGAGCAAATCATTTTCCCTGAAATTGAATATGACAAGATTGACGCATTGCGCGGCATGAACATCACAATTACCACGAGTGCCAAGACGGATGAAGAGGCGCGCGCGTTGTTGTTGGCATTTAAATTCCCACTGAAGGGCTAAGGGCAAAATGGCAAAAATGTCTGTTATAAATCGTGACTTGAAGCGTCGCGAGACTGTCAAAAAATATGCAAACAAGCGCGCTGATTTAATCGCGCTGATTGCGGACACCAAGTTGAGTGAGGAAGATCGCTATGTGGCGCGCCAGAAATTGCAAGCACTGCCGCGCAATGCCAGCCCGGTTCGTCTGCGTAGTCGCTGCACCTTAACGGGTCGTAGTCGCGGTGTGTTTAGTAAATTTGGTCTGGGTCGTACTAAGTTGCGCGAATACATTATGCGTGGCGAAGTTCCTGGCGTAATCAAGGCAAGTTGGTAGGAGAAATTTATGAGTATGAGTGATCCGATCTCCGATATGTTGACGCGTATCAGGAACGCACAGATGGCACAGAAGCTGACGGTTGTAATGCCCTCTTCCAAGCTCAAAGTTGCGATATCGAAAGTGTTGCAGGACGAGGGCTATATTGAAGGATTCGCTGTTGCTAATAGCGACGGTAAGCCAGTTTTGGAGATTGGTCTGAAATACTATGCGGGTCGCCCCGTCATAGAGCAAATTCAGCGTGTCAGCCGGCCAAGTTTGCGTGTTTACAAAGGGTGTCATGAGATACCAAAAGTGATGAATGGTTTGGGTGTCGCGATTGTTTCGACTTCTAAAGGTTTGATGGCGGATCGCAAAGCGCGCGCAAATGGAATTGGCGGCGAAGTTTTGTGTATCGTCGCGTAACGAGGTAAATATGTCCAGAGTTGCCAAAAATCCTATTGTATTACCCGCAGGTGTGAATGCTTCTATTGCTACACACGAGGTTTCAATTAAGGGCCCGTTGGGCACGTTGACACAGTCGCTGAATGGCGATGTGGCAATCAAGCAAGAGGGAGATCACTTGCTGTGCGCCGCACTGAATGATTCGGCGAAATCCGATGCGATGTCCGGTACTTTGCGCGCATTGCTTGCCAATATGGTGCAAGGTGTCAGCAAGGGTTTCGAGCGCAAGTTGACATTGGTTGGCGTGGGTTATCGTGCCCAGGCAGCAGGCGAAATCTTGAACCTTACGCTAGGATTCTCGCATCCAGTGTCTTATAAGATGCCATCAGGGGTTAAGGTTGAAACGCCCTCACAAACTGAAATTGTGCTTAAGGGTTCAAGTAAGCAGCAGGTTGGACAGGTTGCGGCAGATATTAGAGCCTTCCGTTCGCCAGAGCCGTATAAAGGAAAAGGCGTACGTTACTCTGATGAGGTTGTGAAGCTTAAAGAAACTAAAAAGAAATAATTGAGGTGTTTATGTTTACCAAGAGTGATGCACGCCAGCGCAGAGCACGCAAAACCCGTGCAAAAATAGCTGGGCAAAAATCGGTTCGTTTGGCGGTCAACCGCACCAATTTGCATATTTACGCACAGATTATTTCTGCTTGCGGTAGCAAGATTTTGGCGAGTGCGTCTACGGTTGAGGCCGATGTTAAAAAAGAGGTGGCGAACGGCGGAAATGTGGCTGCGGCTGTGTTGGTTGGTAAGCGTATTGCCGAAAAAGCGAAGAGTGCCGGTATTGCTAAAGTGGCATTTGATCGTTCTGGCTACAAATATCATGGCCGTGTTAAGGCGCTGGCAGATTCGGCGCGTGAACATGGTTTGCAATTCTAGTTGGGAGTAATGATGGCTAAAGCACAAGGAAGAACACAGCAAGCTGAGGAACGCGGAGATGGCCTGATCGAAAAAATGATCTCGGTTAATCGCGTAACCAAAGTTGTTAAGGGTGGTCGCATTATGGGTTTTGCTGCACTGACCGTAGTTGGTGATGGCGATGGTCGTATCGGCATGGGTAAGGGCAAGTCAAAAGAAGTGCCAGTGGCTGTGCAAAAAGCTATGGACGAAGCCCGCCGCAAGTTGACTAAAATCAGTTTAAATAAAGGTACGCTACATCACACCGTAATTGGTCGTCATGGAGCAGCTAAGGTTTACATGCAGCCTGCGTCAGATGGTACGGGTGTTATTGCTGGTGGCGCGATGCGTGCTGTATTTGAGGCGGTGGGCGTGCATAACGTGTTGGCAAAATGCATAGGCTCAAGCAATCCATACAATGTGGTGCGAGCAACAATTAATGGTTTACGTGCATTGAATGCACCAGCCGAAGTTGCAGCTAAGCGCGGTAAGACCATAGAAGAAATTCAGGGGTAAGCAATAATGGTAAGCACTAATGAAACTAAGGCGACAGGCCGACTGAAAGTCACTCAGGTTAAAAGTGTGATCGGCACTAAAGAATCGCACCGCGCCTGTATACGTGGGTTGGGATTACGCCGCATCAATCACACGGTCGACGTTGAAGATACGCCTGCAGTTAGAGGCATGATTAATAAAGTGTATTACTTAGTAAAGTGGGAGGCTTAAATGCAACTCAATCAAATTAAACCCGCTGCAGGTTCTACCCACTACAAGCGTCGTGTGGGCAGAGGCATTGGTTGTGGCCTTGGCAAAACCTGTGGTCGCGGCCATAAAGGGCAGAAATCTCGTTCCGGCGGATTTCATAAAGTAGGCTTTGAAGGCGGGCAGATGCCATTGCAGCGGCGCTTGCCAAAACGCGGCTTCGTGTCGTTAACGCGCAATGATAATGCGCAAGTGCGTTTGTCAGATTTAGAGGCGTTGCCAGTAGATGTGATTGATTTACTTGTGCTTAAGCAAGCGGGTTTGGTACCTCCGGCCACGTTGTCGGTAAAAGTTATTTTGGCGGGTGAGATTGTCCGCCCTGTAAAGTTGCAAGGCCTGCTACTGACCAAGGGCGCACGTGCTGCGGTTGAAGCGGCTGGCGGCAGTATCTCGGCAGAAGGGTGAGTCGTTTGGACGCAGCTGTAAAAAATGGCGCAAGCAAAGGGAAGTATGGCGATTTAAGTAGTCGCCTGTGGTTTCTGTTGGGCGCGCTTATCGTTTACAGAATTGGCGCACATATTCCTGTGCCTGGCATTAACCCGGAAGTTTTAGCCGAGTTGTTTGACTCGCAGAAGGGTGGCATTTTGGGCATGTTTAACATGTTCTCTGGTGGCGCGCTTTCTCGTTTCACGATTCTGGCACTGGGAATTATGCCGTACATTTCCGCCTCGATTATCATGCAGCTGGCTACTCATGCTGTGCCACATCTGGAGCAGTTAAAAAAAGACGGCGATGCTGGGCGTAGAAAAATTGCTCAGTACACCCGCTACGGCACATTAATATTGGCAATATTTCAAGCGCTGGCGATGGCGGTTGCATTGCAAGGGCAACAAGGTTTGGTTTTGAATCCTGGGGTCATGTTTCAGGTGACGACTGTTGTTACGCTAGTTTCCGGCACGATGTTTTTGATGTGGCTGGGTGAACAAATTACCGAGCGTGGCTTGGGTAACGGAATTTCACTCATTATTTTTGCGGGAATCGCAGCGGGCTTGCCCAGCGCAATCGGCAGTACTTTAGAGTTGGCGCGTACCGGGGCATTTTCGATTCCGTTGGTGTTGCTATTATTCTTTGGCGCAATCGGAATTACCGCGTTAGTGGTATTTGTTGAACGCGGGCAGCGCAAAATCCTTGTCAATTACGCCAAGCGACAAGTGGGCAATAAAGTGTACGGTGGGCAAAGTTCACATTTGCCGTTGAAGGTTAATATGGCTGGCGTGATCCCCCCGATTTTTGCATCCAGCATCATTTTATTTCCCGCCACGTTGGCAGGTATGTCTGCAGGCGGGATGACTTGGCTAAAAGACTTGAGCGATATGTTATCTCCAGGGCAGCCCATTTACGTGATGCTGTACGCTGCCGCGATTATATTTTTCTGTTTCTTTTACACCGCGCTGGTTTTTAATCCCAAGGAAACCGCTGAGAATTTGAAGAAGAGTGGCGCGTTTTTGCCTGGGATACGTCCTGGCGAACAGACAGCAAAGTATGTAGAAAAGATAATGTTACGCTTGACTTTGGTCGGCGCGGTATATGTCACGCTGGTGTGTTTGCTGCCAGAATTTTTGGTAGTTAAATGGAATGTACCGTTTTATTTTGGTGGCACTTCTCTCTTGATTATGGTGGTGGTGACCATGGATTTTATGGCTCAAGTACAGTCGTACATGATGTCTCATCAGTATGAAAGCCTATTAAAGAAGGCCAACTTTAAAGGCGGTCTAGTTCGCTGATGGCAAAAGAAGATGCGATGCAAATGCAGGGCGAGGTGGTTGAGTCACTTCCAAATGCAACTTTTCGGGTGAAGCTTGAAAATGGTTACATTGTATTGGGTCACATTTCAGGCAAGATGCGTATGCACTATATACGCATCTTGCCGGGTGATAAGGTCACGGTAGAGTTGACTCCCTACGATTTAACTAAGGGCAGAATTATTTTTCGCGCGAAGTAGATTGGGTTTGTTTTTAGAGATGTTTTTTAGGTTGTTTTTTGGAGAATCAAATGAAAGTACAAGCATCTGTAAAGAAAGTTTGTAGAAACTGCAAGCTGGTGCGACGCAAAAACGTTGTGCGGGTAATTTGCAGTAGCGATGCGCGCCACAAGCAACGCCAAGGCTGATTCCCCCAGATTGCATGGTAAGGTTAGGTTGAGTGGGGTAGCCCCCGGTGTTACAATAGCTCGTTTTTAAGTCGATATTATTATTTTGATAGGGTAGCTGCATGGCACGTATTGCAGGAGTAAATATTCCAAATCACCAGCATGCTGAAATCGCGTTGACTGCGATATACGGCATCGGACGCACGCGCGCGCGTAATATCTGCGTGGCTGCGGGGGTGGGTGTAACCACCAAGATGAAGGAAATCAGTGACGCCGAGATGGAGAAGCTGCGAGAAGAGGTCGCCAAGTTTATGGTTGAAGGTGATCTGCGTCGCGAAATTTCCATGAATATTAAACGATTGATGGATTTGGGCTGCTATCGCGGCTTGCGCCATCGTCGTGGTTTGCCGGTACGTGGGCAGCGCACGCGCACCAATGCGCGCACACGCAAGGGTCCTCGCAGATCCGTTGCGGGAGCCAAGAAGTAATTTAATTTGAGTGGTTGGGAAGTTTGACAGAGGATTGTAGACATGGCTAAAGCTGGCACAAGAGTGCGTAAGAAAGTAAAGAAGAATGTGGCGGAAGGTATTGCTCATGTTCATGCTTCGTTTAACAACACGATTGTGACGATCACAGATCGGCAAGGCAATGCTTTGGCTTGGTCAACGAGCGGCAGCAATGGCTTTAAAGGCTCACGCAAAAGCACGCCTTTTGCGGCACAGATTGCAGGCGAAACTGCCAGCAAAGTGGCGCATGAGTGCGGTGTGAAGAATTTAGAAGTTCGCATTAAAGGGCCGGGGCCAGGACGTGAGTCCGCTGTTCGTGCTTTAAATGCTGCGGGCTTCAAAATTACCAGCATTTCAGATATTACCCCGGTACCGCATAACGGTTGCCGCCCACCGAAAAAGCGTCGTATATAAATTGGGAGTTAGACTTGGCTAGAAATCTTGATCCAAAGTGTCGTCAGTGCCGCCGTGAAGGGGAGAAACTCTTTCTGAAAGGTGAGAAGTGCTTCACCGATAAATGTGGCATTGAGCGTCGTGCTTATCCACCTGGCCAGCATGGTCAGAAGAAAAATAATCGTATGTCGGATTACGGCGGTCAGTTGCGTGAAAAGCAAAAAGTGCGTCGTATTTACGGCATCTTAGAAGGCCAGTTCCGCTTGACTTACCGCTCTGCTGAAATTCAGCGCGGCATCACGGGCGAAAACTTGTTGCAGATATTGGAATCACGTTTGGACAATGTCGCGTACCGTATGGGCTTTGGCGCATCACGCTCCGAGGCACGTCAAATCGTGCGGCACAACTCAATTTTGGTGAACGGTAAGCGGGTCAATATTCCATCCTACCAAGTCAGCCCAGGCGACATGGTCGAGCTGGCCGAAGGAGCTAAGGCGCAATTGCGTGTTAAGGCTGCTTTGCAGGCCGCCGAGCAGCGCGGCTTTCCAGAGTGGATTGAAGTAGACACCAAGGCGATGAAGGGTACTTACAAAGCCAAGCCGCAACGTTCAGAATTGCCTGCTACGATTAATGAGCATCTGATTGTTGAATTGTATTCCAAGTAATTGACGCGGAGCCGGATATGCAAAAGAATGATTTTCTGAAACCCCGTATTATTGATGTTCAAAGAATATCGGCCACCCACGCTAAAGTGGTGATGGAGCCATTTGAGCGTGGCTACGGCCATACTTTGGGTAATGCTTTGCGCCGTATTTTGCTGTCTTCAATGAAAGGCTACGCGCCAACGGAAGTGAAAATTGCAGGCGTGTTGCACGAGTATTCGTCTATTGATGGCGTGCAAGAAGATGTAGTTGAAATTTTGTTGAACCTCAAAGGTTTGGTTCTCAAGCTGCACAATACGACCGATGCCGTGCTAACCCTGAAGAAAGATGGCGCAGGCGTTGTAACAGCGGGAGACATTGAGGTGGGTTCCAATACCGAGGTGATTAACCCTACGCACGTTATTGCACACCTGACAGCGGGTGGCAAGTTGGATATGGAGATTAAGGTGGAGCAAGGCCGTGGCTACGTTTCTTCCATTTCCAGACAAACTCAAGGCAGCACTCGCTCGGTAGGTTATATTTCCTTGGATGCTTCGTTTAGCCCAGTACGTCGAGTGAGCTATGCGGTAGAGAGCGCGCGCGTTGAGCAGCGCACAGACTTGGACAAGCTGATTATGGACATCGAGACCAACGGTGCGATTGATCCCGAAGAAGCCATTCGTTACGCCGCGCGCGTACTGGTTGAGCAGTTCTCGGTATTCGCTTCGCTGGAAGGCACGCCCATGCCACAAGAGAAGCCGCAAGCACCTAAGGTTGATCCTATGTTGTTGCGTCCTGTGGATGATTTAGAGCTGACCCCACGTTCTTCAAATTGCCTGAAAGCGCAGAGCATTCATTATGTCGGCGACTTGATTCAGCACACGGAAAATGATTTATTGCGGACACCGAATTTGGGTCGTAAATCATTGAACGAAATTAAACAAGTGTTGGCCGAGCATGGCTTGTCACTGGGCATGAAGCTGGAGAATTGGATCGCGCCAGTAGAGAAGTAGGTAGTGCGCTAGCAACAATCAGCATATCAGTAATTAAATTTTATACAGCATTAAGCTCATATTAGCACTAAGCGTTATTTGGTCTGAGTGGGCAAGATTAAAGCAAAGAGGATAATCATGCGGCATCGTTCAGGATTAAGAAAATTAAATCGAACCAGTAGTCATCGCTTGGCCATGCTTCGCAATATGACTGTTTCCTTGTTTCGTCACGAAGCAATCAAAACAACTTTGCCTAAAGCAAAGGAATTGCGCCGTGTCGCTGAGCCTATTTTAACTTTGGGCAAAACACCAAACCTAGCTAATCGTCGTTTAGCCTTTGCACGCTTGCGTGATCGCGAGATGGTGACTAAGCTGTTTGATGAGTTGGGGCCACGTTATGCAACACGTAACGGCGGTTACTCACGTATTTTGAAGTTTGGTTTCCGCAAGGGTGATAACGCACCTATGGCACTGGTTGAGTTGATTGATCGCCCAGCGGATTTAACACCGGTCGAGGTTGCAACAGAATAAATCTAGCAACGCTGCTCTAAAAATAAAAAAAGGCTTCCAAAATTACTTGGAAGCCTTTTTCGTTTTTGCATAGTTCAACATTACCGCATAGATCAATGCCTAGCTTACGACAGCCAGCGCAAAAAGGCGGCTGCCGTTAATGCCGTCACCCCAAGCGCAATCAACAATTTCCAAGCCGCGCGCCGCTTCTCTACCGACCATGCTTGGCCTTGCCACAAATATAACGCTGCTGTGGTAAAGCCTGTCGCGGCACAAATTACTTTTATAACGAGTGCGGCAGTGGCGATGCCATGAATATCGGGCAACTGCCCATAGAAATAATAGCTGGTTGCGCCAAACACCATGCCGCTAAGCCCCTGCACCATCCATCCCAAGCCCACTAGCCAGGCCAGCGAACGCTGTATAGCAGCGGGTTGTGTGGCAGGGAACAAAGCAAAAACGGCACCGCCCACAATAGCAACGGCACCGAAATTATGCACGACCTGCACAACAGCGTAGCTTAACCCTTCAATAGAAGCGGCCAACTAGACTATTCCGCTGTTACTGAAACGCACTGCTCCACACCAATCGGCGAGTGTGCTTTGTTAACAATTTTAATGCAGATGTCGTGCTTGCCTTTGGTTAATGCGTCCAGCGTGTGAGTGTCTTTCAGCTTCATCAGCACGGCTTTTTGATTGCCGTCGACATAAATATGCGTGTGGTCACCTTTAGGGCCGGGCATCACCTCATAGGTCACCGGAACGCTCGCTGCCGAGCTAATTTTCGCGCCATTAGCAGGCGACGAGATGGTAACGGATGCGTCTGCTGCGAGCGCAGCAGGCATATAAATATTTGCGGCTAAAAAGAGTGCAAGTGAGCTAAATTTTTTCATGGTGATCTCTCCTAAAAATAAAATTGCCAAAAATAAAATCAATTAGGCTATGTTTCTGTTACCGCCTACCGCCAAAAGATCAGGCGCGGGGTCAATATAGCATGTAAGCCTGCAAGAGTTACTTTACCGTCGCCTCGCAATACCACATGCCCTCTTGCTTGACACCTTTCACCGCAGCGATCATTTTGTCGGTACTCACCTGGCTTGCATCATATTGCACCACCGCAAATTTTTGTCCTTGCTTGGTGTCGGCTGACTTTACCCCAGGCAATTTTTTCAAGGCAGCGGCTACTTCATCAGGATAAAACTCACAAAATTTCCCACCGAGATTGAGTGTGACCGACTTGTCACCTGCGGCAGACGCTTGCGTCATGCCCAGCCCCAAGCAGACCGATAATGCAGCTACATAAGCAATTAATTTTGACATGTTTTTTACTCCTTTTTAGATAACTAAATTAATAGAATGCAAGCCAGAAACATTTGCAGCTTGATGCAGTAAATTATTTTGGATAAAAATCCAAAGTTAAATATAACAACTCAGCAACAAGCAGTCATATCATAAATCAAATTTTTTATACGCGCTGCTTTTCGCAAGCCATGCTAAATCACCTCTTTCAAATAAACGCCAGTCGCGCTGTCAGGGTTGCTAGCAATGGCAGTGGGCGAGCCTTGCGCGACAATGTACCCACCGCCATCACCGCCTTCCGGCCCCAGATCAATAATCCAGTCGGCAGTTTTAATCACATCCAGATTGTGCTCGATCACCACCAATGTATTACCCTGATCGCGCAATTTATGCAGCACTTTTAATAACAACGCAATATCGTGAAAATGCAAACCCGTGGTTGGTTCATCCAATATGTACAGCGTGCGCCCGGTGTCGCGCTTGGATAATTCCAGCGATAATTTAATACGC
>JANONT010000055.1:0-1850 GCA_031420955.1 Candidatus Nitrotoga sp.
TTTTTTCTTTTCTATGTCCATCTGCGCCGTGTCGCTCAACAGCACCAGCGTGCGGCTAACCCGCGCCACAATATGCCCGCTTTCCGACATGGTGTTAATGAGCCTGGTTTTGTAGTTATTGTCGTTAACGATATCGTCCAGATTATGCTCAAGCATCGCCATGCGCGACAGGCTTAACCCCGACACCGCCAACAGCAATGCCAACACCAAGGCAAAGCCTAACCCCAGACGAACGCCTATTTTCAAATTTGCAAGTGTCATGATATTTCCCTCTACGTGTAAAAATTAAACCTCAATAATGGTTGGCGCATTTATGCCGCAACGGCATCGATTAAATCCATATCGGCACTGGCCATCAATTTCTCTATATCCACTAATATCAACATGCGCGCATCGGCTGTGCCCAAACCCATGAGATAGCGCGTATCCAACGTTGCACCAAACTCTGGTGCGGGCTTGATTTGCTCCGAGCTCAGCGTAATCACATCCGATACGCCATCCACCACCATGCCCACCACACGCTTGCCGATATTCAAAATAATGACCACCGTGAGCTGGTTGTAAGTCACGCTACCCAGCTTGAGCTTGATCCGCATATCCACAATCGGCACGATAATGCCGCGCAAATTGATCACCCCCTTAATGAACTCCGGCGTATTGGCAATCGCGGTCACCGCGTCATACCCGCGAATTTCTTGCACGCGCAAAATGTCGATACCGTACTCTTCCGCGCCCAAGGTGAAGGTCAAAAATTCATTGTGTGTGATCGCCAGTTGGTTAGCTGCAGGTGATGCTCTGGTCGATGTTTCTTGCTGGGTTTGCATTATTTTTCCTCCGCTATTGCACTTGCGCTAATGATTGTTAAAACGACTTAATTTTCCCTTGAGGGTGTCTCTAAAAATTCAAAGCTCCAAGCCAGACTAGGCGCGAGCAAAAAATGGTTACGCCGCATATGTTTAATATGTAAGTAAGCATTTTTTTCGAGCAACAACGTATGGCGACGAGATTTGTATTTTGAGAGATGCCCTCAATTACTCAACTCAACTTCGTGCCCCATCCGCACCAACGCCGCCGCATCCAAAATCAACGCCACGCGCCCATCGCCCATAATGGTTGCGCCAGAAATACAATTCACTTTACGGAAATTAGATTCCAAACTTTTGAGCACCACTTGGTGCTGGCCGATCAACTCATCCACCAACAACGCGATTTTTTTGCCGCTGGCTTCCAGCAAAATGAGAATGCCTTGCTCGGGCTTCAGCACTTTTGTTTTGATGTTAAATACGCTGTGCAAAGAGATGATGGATAAATATTCGCCGCGTACTTGCAGCAGATTTCCACCCGTGATGGTTTTCAAATTCGCTGCCGCGCCAGGCATGGATTCGATGATTGAATTCAGCGGCACGATGTAGGTTTCGTTGCCGACCGAAACCGATAAGCCATCCAAAATAGCCAGCGTCAACGGCAGCCGAATAATGACCCGCGAACCCCAACCTTCGATGGAATCCAGCTCCACGCGTCCGCCCATGTCGGCGATATTGCGCCGCACCACATCCATGCCCACGCCGCGCCCAGAAACATCGGTGACCACCTCGGCGGTAGAAAATCCAGGCTCCATAATCAAGGCATATATTTCTTGATCGCTCAAGTCATCGCGCACATCCATGCCACGCTCGTGAGCCTTTTTCAGTATCCGTGCGCGGTTCAAACCGCCGCCATCATCCGACACTTCAATGACCACATTACCGCCCTGGTGATAGGCTTTAAGGGTGATCGTACCGCACGGATTTTTGCCTGCGGCGAGTCGCTTGTCCGGCATCTCGATGCCGTGATCCATGCTGTTACGCACC
>JANONT010000056.1:0-4734 GCA_031420955.1 Candidatus Nitrotoga sp.
AAGGTAAAACCGTCATGCTGGATTTTTATGCCGACTGGTGCGTGGCGTGTAAGGAGATGGAACGTTTTACTTTTCCGGATGAAAAAATTCAGGCCAAGTTGAGCAACACTTTGCTGCTGAAAGCCGATGTCACCGCCAACAATGCCGACGACAAAGCTTTGCTTAAACGCTACGGCTTGTTTGGCCCGCCGGGGATTTTATTTTTTAATGCACAAGGGCGCGAACAAACCGAGCATCGCGTGATTGGCTTTCAAAATCCCACACAATTTTTAGCCTCCTTAGAAAAAGCGGGACTGTAGCTCTTCGAGGTCTCGTTAAATCCAAATTTTTAACCCCGTCAAAGTAAATGAGCACTGCAAAAATAAAAATCGGCTTCATCGGCCTAGGCATCATGGGCAAACCGATGGCACTCAATTTAATCAAGGCGGACTATTCGCTATGGGTTTATGCGCGGCGGCGCGAGGCCATGCAGCCATTGTTGGAGATGGGCGCAACGGCATGTGCCAGCGTGCGTGAGCTAGCTGCGCAGGTTGATGTAATTATTTTAATTGTGTCTGGCACGCCCGACGTTGAGCAACTCGTGCGTGAAATTTTATTAAGTGCAAAACCTGGCAGTGTGGTGATCGACATGAGTACCATCTCGCCCAGTGCCACACGTGCCATGGCACAGACGCTACAAACCCATGGCATAACCATGTTAGACGCACCTGTGTCGGGTGGAGAAACGGGCGCGATCCATGCTACGCTGTCTATTATGGTGGGCGGTAATATTGACGTTTTTGAGCAGATAAAACCGCTGTTCATAGCGATGGGAAAAAACATTGTGCATGTGGGTGAAAACGGTGCGGGACAAGTGGCTAAAGCCTGCAATCAAATTGTGGCGGGCATGACCATCCAAGCGGTGGCCGAGGCACTCACTTTTGCGCGCAAAAGCGGCGTTGACCCGGCCAAAGTGCGCGAGGCATTAATGGGCGGTTTCGCTGCCAGCAAAATTTTAGAAGTGCATGGCAAACGCATGCTGGATGAAAATTTCGCACCCGGATTTAAAGCACGCTTGCATCAAAAAGATATTGCAATTGTGATGCAAGCGGCGGCTGAATTAGGCATGGCTCTACCGGGCACAGCGCAAGTAATGGGCAGCCTGGATGCCTTGGTGCACGCCGGTCACGGCGAAATGGATTCCTCGGCTATTATGAAAGTAATCGCACAAAAATAAATAAATTTTTCCTCAAAAAATATCTCCTACCCTTAGCTTCTCTCAGAAAAATTATTCATCTTTTCTTTAAAGGAAATCAAAGTGCCCGCTCCCTTGTTGATTGCTAAAAATACCGCTCAAGAAGTTGTACTGTTGCCGCAGATGGCCAATCGTCATGGTCTAATTACAGGCGCGACCGGCACGGGCAAAACCGTGACGCTGCAATCGTTGGCGGAATCTTTTAGTGAGATTGGCGTGCCGGTATTTTTGTCGGACATTAAGGGCGATCTGTCTGGCTTATCCAAAGCGGGCGGCAACAACGCCAAGGTGCAAGCGCGAGTGGCGCAGCTCAAGCTGGCGGACTTCACGCATCGCGCTTATCCGGTGGCATTTTGGGATGTCTATGGCACGGCGCAAGAAAGCATGGGGCACCCGCTGCGCGCCACCATTTCGGACATGGGTCCGCTGCTGTTGGGGCGCATGTTAAATCTGAACGATGTGCAGCAAGGGGTATTAACGTTAATTTTTAAAATTGCCGATGACCAAGGCATGTTGTTGCTGGATTTTAAAGATTTGCGCGCGATGGTGCGGCATGTCGGCGATAACGCGCGCGACTTCACCACCGAATATGGCAACGTCTCCACCGCCAGTGTGGGCGCGATTCAGCGCGGCTTGTTGGAAATGGAAACACAAGGCGCGGAAAATTTTTTCGGCGAACCGATGTTGAATATTGATGACCTGATGCAAACCGATAGCAAAGGCAAAGGGGTGATTAATATTTTGGCGGCAGATAAATTAATGACCGCGCCCAAAGTTTATTCGACCATGTTGCTGTGGTTGCTGGCCGAATTATTTGAGCAGTTGCCAGAAGCGGGTGACTTAGAAAAACCCAAATTAGTATTCTTTTTTGATGAAGCACACTTGCTGTTTAACGACGCGCCCACCGCGCTGCTGGATAAAGTGGAGCAGGTGGTGCGCTTGATTCGCTCGAAAGGCGTGGGCGTTTATTTCGTTACGCAAAATCCGGCGGACGTGCCGGACAAAGTATTAAGCCAGCTTGGCAACCGCGTGCAACATGCTTTGCGCGCCTTCTCCCCGCAAGATCAAAAAGCTGTGCGCGCCGCCGCGCAGACCATGCGTGCCAATCCCCTGTTAGATACGGAAACGATCATCACCGAGCTAGGCGTAGGCGAAGCACTGATTTCTATGTTGGATGAGAAGGGTCGCCCCAGCGTGGTGGAGCGTGCTTTTGTAGTGCCACCCGAAGCGCAAATTGGCCCGATAAACGAAGGCGAACGTCAGCAAGTTATTCGCTCATCTTTACTCGCGGGGCATTATGAAAAAGCCGTGGATCGTGAATCTGCTTACGAAATAATCGCTACGCGCACCCAACAAAAACAGATTGAAGTGGCCGCGCAAACAGCCAGCAAACAAGCTGCCGAAGCGGAGGAATCCGGCGGCATGTTGGGCGGTTTATTCGGCGGCGGCAGTGGCAGCAAAGGTTCGCGCCGCGAAGGCGTGGGCGAAGCATTGGCAAAAAGCGTGGTGCGTACCATAGGCTCGGAAGTCGGCAGGCAAATTATTCGCGGCGTACTGGGGTCGATCTTGGGTGGGCGTAGGTAAGCTGACTCGTCCTAAGTGGCCATCAAAATGCAGGCAGCCCACAAAAATAAATCAGGGCTGCATCGCCAAAACAATTTTCCCCAGCACTCCACCTCGCTCGATTAGCTGATGCGCTTGTGCTGCTTTTTGTAGTGGAAATACATGGCTGACCAGCACACCAAGCTTGCCTGCTTCTATCAGTAGCGCACCTTGCTCTAGTATTTTTCGTTGGCGGATGCGTTCATCGTGCAGGCGTTGCACTTGCGGGGTGAGCATTAATTCATAACACAACGATAAATTTCTGAGCCGCGCTAACTGGCTGTCCGCCAATGACAGCGGGGTGGATAGCAGGGTGGCAATTTTTCCGCCTACCCGCGTCGCGTTGAATGAACGCAGAAATGTGTCGCCACCCACGCAATCCAACACCACATCCACGCCTTTGCCTTGCGTCCAATTTAATGTCTCTTGCACAAAATCTTGCTCACGATAATTAATAATTTTTTCTGCACCCAAGCCTTGCACCAAACCACTTTTTTGGGGGTCGCTCACAGTCACCGCGATGCGCACGCCGAGATGGTGGGCAAGCTGCACGGCGATATGCCCCACGCCACCTGCCGCCGCGTGGATGAGTATGGTTTGCCCAGCTTGCAAATTGACTCGCTCAACCAGTGCTTCCCACACCGTTAGCAAAACCAAGGGCAATGCCGCGCTATCTTGCAAGCTGAGGTTGGCAGGTTTGGTCGCGCAATATTCTTCATGCACGGTGGTGTATTCGGCGTAACAACCTGGCTCGTCCCCAATGCCGCCATTGCAAAAATATACTGCGTCGCCCACTTTGAAGCGCGTCACCGCGCTGCCAATTTTCTCAACCATGCCCGCGCCATCGCATCCTAAAATGGTGGGTAATTTATCGGGGTGATACGTGCCTTTAGCGCGCAGCTTGGTGTCCAGCGGGTTCACACCCGCAGCGACTAATTTCACGCGGATATGGTTCGCGCTGGGCAATTCCGGCAACGGAATCTCGCGTAAGTGGAGTACATCTACATTGCCTGTGGCAATCATTAAAATTACTTGCATCGTTAAATTCCCTAACCTTGAATTCGTTGAGTGACTCTTGCGACTTGAGTGTTTTTAAAAATTCAAATGCTTAGGCCAGACCAAATCATTAACGAATGGGGCGCGAGCAAGTGGGGTAAGCAGGCAACACAGTATGGCAACGGCAGTTGGATTTTTAGCGTATGCGATATGTTAAACTTGCCCCATCAATTTAGCGAGCATAGCTATGTCTGGAAACACCTTAGGCACTTTATTTACGGTCACCTCTTTTGGCGAATCGCACGGCACGGCCATCGGTTGCGTGGTGGATGGCTGCCCGCCGGGCATGGAGATTTCCGCCGAATATATTCAGCAAGATTTGGATAGACGCAAGCCGGGCACCTCGCGCTACGTTACACCGCGCAAAGAATCCGACACCGTGGAAATTTTATCCGGCGTGTTTGAAGGAAAAACCACGGGCACACCCATCGCGTTATTGATACGCAATGAAGATCAACGCAGCCAAGATTACGGCAACATTGCCGAAAGTTTTCGCCCCGGTCATGCCGATTACACCTACTGGCAAAAATACGGCATCCGCGATTATCGCGGTGGCGGCCGTGCCTCGGCGCGCGAAACGGCGGTACGCGTGGCGGCGGGTTCCATCGCCAAAAAATGGTTGCATGAAAAATATGGCGTGGTGATACGCGGTTATTTGTCGCAGCTAGGTGAGATAACGATACCGTTCAAAAGCTGGGATGTCGTCAACAGCAATCCATTTTTTATCGCGGATGAAAGTTACGTGACGCAACTGGAAGCTTACGTGGATGCCATACGCAAATCCGGCGATTCGGTTGGAGCCAAGCTGACCGTGGTGGCGGAACATGTGCCGGTAGGATTAG
>JANONT010000057.1:0-3689 GCA_031420955.1 Candidatus Nitrotoga sp.
GTGCCTTTGTTGGATTGCCTGTCCGACCTGCGCGACAGCATGGATGACCCAAAATTTCGGGCGATTATCGCGAGCATGGTGGAATCTATCCAAGGCGGTAAAAAATTATCGCAAGCGATGGCACTCCACCCCGAAGCGTTCGACCCAGTCTTTATCAGCCTGACCCACGTGGGTGAGGAAAGCGGTCGCCTGGGCGAAATATTTAAGCACCTTACCGAGTCGCTAAAGTGGCAAGACGAGCTGGCCGTACAGACCCGCAACATGATGATTTATCCGGCGTTTGTCGGCAGCGTAGTGCTGGGCATTACCTTCTTTTTGATGATTTATCTGGTGCCGCAACTGGTTAGTTTTATTACCAGCATGGGTCAAGAAATCCCCTTCCAAACGCGCATGTTATTGGCTACCTCGGACATTTTTGTACACTACTGGCATGTCATCTTGGCGGTGCCCGTCGCGCTGTTTGCCGCGTTTAAGCTGGCTTTGTTCTATCGCCCCAGCCTGCAATATCATGTGGATAATTTAAAATTGCACATCTGGCCGACGGGCTCCATTCTACGAAAAATTATTCTGGCGCGTTTCGCTAACACCTTTGCCATGATGTATCGCTCAGGCATTACGGTGTTAGATTGCATCGCCAATTCGCGCGCGCTGGCGGGCAACCAAGTGATCGCAAAAAGTCTGGAACAAATTACCCGCGAGATTGAATCGGGGCAAAATCTCACGCAAAGTTTTTTGAAAACAAAAATTTTTCCGCCGCTGGTCATCCGCATGTTAAAGGTTGGCGAAGCGACAGGCGAGCTTGATCTGGCTTTGCGTAACGTCAGCTATTTTTATGATCGTGACGTGAAAGAATCCATCAAACGTGTGCAAGTTTTAATCGAGCCCACCATGACCATTGTGTTGGGCATATTGCTGGGATGGGTGATGCTGTCGGTGCTGTCGCCTATTTATGACATCATTGGCAAGGTACAGATTTAATGAATGTTTCTCAAAATCCAACTTCCGTTGCCATACGGTGTTGCTCGCAAAAAATGACTCCTCACATATCAAACGTATGCGTCGTCGCCATTTTTTGCTCGCGCCTAGTCTGGCTGAGGAATTTAGATTTTTAGGGGTATTTTCCATGTCCGATAAATTACTATTATTCCTGAGCGCTGATTATTTCTACGCCTACCGCTGGGTAAAAGGGGAAATAGAATCGGCGCAGCGTTTTACCGACAACGCCGAGGGGCGCGAGCAATTCACCGCGTTCCTCAAAACGCAGCATGACCCCGCCTATCTGCTGACCGATTTTATCGAGGAAGATTTTCGCCACGAAACTGTGCCGCATTTGCGTGGCCGAGAACGCAGCGCGCTAATCCAACGCAAGTTTGAGCAGTATTATCGCAACACGCCTTTTCGTCAGGCGTTGTCGTTGCAGCGCAGTGAAGAGGGGCGGCGCGATGATGTTATATTATTTTCTGCGTTAACCAATCCGGCGCACATTACGCCTTGGCTGAATATTATGCTGGCGCAAGGTGTACCGCTTGCGGGCATTTATTCTGTGCCCAACATCAGCGCGCCTTTGGTCAAAGACATTCACTCCGACCACCTTTTGCTTCTGTCTTGGGAAAAACACGCGGGTTTGCGCGAAACGTATTTCAGCCAAAAACGCTTACACTTTTCGCGCTTGGTCAGCATTAACCCCAGCAAATCTTTTGGCGAAGTGGTCGCCACCGAGACCGCGCGCACCCAACATTATTTGCACAGCTTGAGTTTGTTGCCACACAACCAAACGCTGGATGTGCTGATTATTTGTCACGCAAATGAACAACGCGAATTGGAAGCCCATCTGCACAATACGTCGGTCACGCATTATGCCTATCTCGACATACAAGCTTTAGGCAAGCAGCTTAATTCTACCGCCAATTATGTGGATTCAGATGCCACGCCGCTATTTTTGCATTTGCTGGCGGCCAAGCCACCCGCTAGTCATTATGCCGCGCCGGAGCATGTGCACTTTTTTAAGCTCTGGCATTTGCGCCGAGGTCTGCTGGCACTGAGCGCGGTGCTCATGCTCACCAGTGTATTGTGGGGTGTGGCAGATATTTGGGAGGGGCACGGACTCAATGCGGAAAGCGAATCAATCAAAAAAGAAGCGGCACAAATAGCGCAACAAGCCCAACAAATCGAACAACACTTTCGCGATACGCCGGGGTTTTCTAGCACGCAAACCAGTGCCACCGATATGAAAACCGCCGTGCTGCTGATGCGTAAGCTGGACCATTACACCCCGCCCCCGCAGGAAGTGTTGGCTGACTTGAGCATCACCTTGAACGCTTTTCCAAAAATACAAATCGACAAACTGGCCTGGAAAATAAATACTGAACCAACCAACCCCAACGTGCTAGAGCAAGTAATATTGGTCGATGGCGAATTGCAGGAATGGTCGGGCAACTATCGCGGTGGGCTCAGTTATCTAGAGCGTTTTCAGCAGGCACTCATCAAGCAGGGGCATCAAGTGACGGCGCTGACGTTGCCGTTGGATGTCAGCGCGTCCGGTAGCATCGCGCTCAGCACAAATGACATCAAGCCGGCGCAGTTCGCGCTGAAAATTATTTGGCAGCCGAATGAGTGATCTATGAAAGACATCTCTAAAATTCAAAATGCTAAGCAAGACGAGGCGCGAGCAAAAAATGCTTACGCCGCATATGTTTTGATAGGTAAGAAAGCATTTTTTGTAAGCAACAATGTATTGCAACGAAGTTTGGATTTTTCGAGGTGTCCATAAGCGATGAAATTTTCCCCACCAGACTGGCCACACATTAAACTAGGCGTAATCGTCTTTTTACTGACCCTGTTGTTGGGTGGCGCGATCATCATTGGTAGCGAAGATTTTTTGCTGCAAGCCCACGCCAACCAACGTACCGCGCAACAGCAACTCAATGCCGCGCGTAGCCAGCTTGCCGATGCGCGGGAAGATCGCGAAAATATGCAAACCTATATGGTCGAGTACAGTGCTTTGCTTAACCGCAATATTACCCATAGCAATCAACGCTTAGATTGGATTGAAGGCCTGGAAAAAATCCGACAGCAGCATCATGTGTCAGACTTCAAATATGCTATTGCTCCGCAACAAGATTTCACCCCCATTCCATCCTTGGAAAGTGGCAATTTTGCACTTAAATTGAGCAAAATGACTTTAGATTTTGATTTGTTACACGAAGGACAACTCATCAACTTCTTCAACGCGCTGCATAGCCAAGTTAAAGGGCGATTTATCCTAGAGCAATGCACGCTGGAACGCACAGGCGCGGCAGCGGTCAATAACGTAACGGTTAACCCCACTCTGACCACCCAGCTTAAAGCACACTGCATTGGCGGCTGGCTGGCACTACAGAACAGGAATGCATCATGACGCAGACCTATCGCCCGTTTCACACCCGCCAGGACATGCCCACCTACCAGGACATTCCTAAGCGGCTGGTGAGTCAACACGTTAAGGCATCTAGCCCGTTTGGGCAGTGCTTGTCGAAGCTCACCCCCCTTTCGACAGGCTTAAGAACGGGCTTTAAACTTTATCTGGCTGGATCAATGGTGCTAATTTACACCGCTTTCGCTATACTTTCCCCCACACTCCATGCGGCAGAATTAGGGCGTTTATTTTTTACCCCCAAACAGCGTGCGCAACTTGAACAGTCGCAACCGCG
>JANONT010000058.1:0-3505 GCA_031420955.1 Candidatus Nitrotoga sp.
CGCTGCATTTCACGCAAGGCCACATCTTTGTGCGTAACATTTCGCAGGCCAAACGCAATGCTGACGCAGTCAAAATAATTGTCGGGGAAGGGCAATTTTTCTGCATCGCATTGCGCCACGGGGGTTAGCAGGCCATCGTCAGTCATGCGGTCGCGCCCTACGCGCAGCATGGCGTTGTTGATGTCGGTCAACCACACTTGGCCGCTGCTGCCCACGCGCTTGGCGAATTGGCGCGATAGATCCGCCGAGCCGCCCGCCACGTCTAATATTTTTTCGCCTGCGCGCACGGCGGCAATCTCTATGGCAAACCGCTTCCACACCCGATGCAGCCCCGCCGACATGAGATCATTCATCACGTCATATTTGCTGGCGACGGAGGTGAACACGCCCGCCACGCGGCGCGCTTTGTCGGTTTTGGCGACAGTTTCAAAACCAAAATGAGTGGTAGATTTATCCATTACATTTTTCCAAAAAAATTATTTTTATGCCTCTCGGCTCTTGCCCGCCGCTTGTAATTTTTGCAAATAATCTTGCCACAACGCATCCTGATATTTTCCCAGCTCGTACAAAAATTCCCAAGTGTAGAGCCCCGTATTGTGCCCATCATCAAAACTTAATTTCAGCGCGTAGCTGCCCACGGGATGCACAGCTAGCAGGTTTACCTGGCTCTTGCCGAACTGTAATTTTTCATTGCCCTTACCATGTCCGCGCACTTCTGCCGAGGGCGAATGCACGCGCAAAAATTCAAACGGCAAGCGGTAACGCGCACCATCTTCAAAGGCGATTTCCAATAACTTGGATTGTTGGTGTAAGGTGATTTCTGTTGGGTTTAACATGGTTGATCGCTGCCTTTTAGTATGTGGTCTTAGCCGCCACCCATCAACAAATAATCAATTGAATCACACAAACAATGCAGCACGACCAGCTGCACCTCTTGTATGCGCGCAATGCTTTGCGTGTTGACGCAAATATGAATGTCCTCTGGGCGCAACATTTCTCCCACCGCGCCGCCTTCGCGCCCGGTGAGCGCGATGACTTCCATCCCGCGTTCGTGCGCGGCAAAAATCGCTTCGACGATATTCATAGAATTGCCGCTGGTCGAAATCACCAATAGCACATCGCCCGCCATGCCCAAAGTACGCACTTGGCGCGAAAATATTTGGCTGAAATCATGGTCGTTAGCGATGGCGGTGATAACTGAATTGTTCGCGGTCAACGCGATAGCCGCCAAACCCGGACGCTCGGTTTCAAACTGGTTGAGCAACTTGGCCGTAAATTGTTGGGCATCTGCCGCCGAGCCGCCATTGCCGCAACTTAAAATTTTTCCATCGCGCATCAAACACGCCACCATCCTGTGTGCCGCTTCAGCAATCGGTTTGGCCAGCGCGTCTTTTAATTGCAGCTTGATTTGCGCGCTATCTTCAAAAATATGGCTGATGCGGTCGGCTAGATCCATGTGCTTAAAATCGATTAAATATTACATTAAGAAAACGCGTTTTTAATCCACTGCGGTTGCATTCCATCCAAGCCTTCATACAGCACCGCATCGAAGCGACAAGCCGGAATGTGCTTCAATGCCGCCAAATAATGTTGCGCGGTGCGTATCAGCCGACCTTGCTTGGTAGCGGTAATACTAGCCGCCGCTCCGCCAAAATGATTGCCGCCACGCAAGCGCACTTCCACAAACACCAACGTCGCCGCATCTTGCATAATCAAATCAATCTCGCCGTGTTTACAACTGTAATTTTGTTGCACTAATTTCAATCCCTGCGCTTGCAAAAATTTCGCCGCTAACTGCTCGGCCTGCGCGCCGCGTGGCGGAGGCTCTTTTCCTTTTGCTGCCACCGCAGCCTTGTTCATGGCTGCGCAAAAACGGGACGGTGCCATTTGATCTTGGGCAGCAATTGGCTTTGCCCTTGCTTGATCTGCGCGGGAATTGCCTCGCGATAGAATTGTCTGTTGATTAAATCAATTTGCCCCGTTACGCCATCCAGCGGCAAATTGATATGGTAGCTGTTGTTATACAAAATTTGCAGCAAGCGATACGCATCAATGCCCAAGGCATACAGCCGCTCCATGTCCGGCGCGAGCGGCGGGTTAGCGTGCGGATAAATCATCACTGCCGGATGATCGGGCTGCACCACCCAGGGCATGTCGACAAAACGAATGTTGTCTAAATCGTAATTGGCTAGCGTGTTCGCGCTACCATTAAATAATTGCGAGGTGGCATAAATCGGCAAAGCAGCGTTGATATACGGGCGTATCGCGCGCGCTTTATCAAACTCTGCCGCAAGAAATACCATGTTGCCCGGCTCAATCGGGAGTAGCTTTAAGAATGCCGCATCTTCAAATAAAATTTCATCGGCAATCTTGCCACCCAATGCTATCCACTCAGTCGTAAAAGCCTGTGCCAAACGCTTGGACAAAGTGCTGCCCGTGGTAATCACCGTCGCACTTTTTAGCTTATCCGCAGCCGCTAACTGTGCCGCTTGGCGCGCCTCAGCTTCTATAGCCAGGCCGTAGAAAAAAAGATTATCTATGCTAATACCATCCACATAATTCAATGCCAACGTGGGGACAGTAATTTTTACCTGCCCCGCCAGCGTCGCCACGCCAGCGCGAGTGAGCGGTCCCGCCACGGCAATTGCCCCATTACTGATGGCAGATTGATAAAGTGTGGCAATGTCCTTGCTCTCATCAAAGCTTGCATACACGCGCACTTTAATCTGCGCGCCGAACGGCTGGCTTTCAGATGCTGCGACGAAGCCATCGCGCACTGCCTCGGCAGCGCGCTTAAAGGCAGCAGACTGCAACGGCAACAACAACGCCACGTGCGGCTCGGCCAGATCACTCCTCTCTACAGGCGCGGGGAAAGTCGATACAGGCGGCACAACCGTTATCGGCGGCGTGGGTAGAGACGGAACAGGTGTCGGCTGGGCAGGCATTTCAATCGGGGGCGGCAAAACGGGGCGCGTCGCTGGCGGCGTGGGGCTGGCACAGCCTGCTATGCTGACGTATAGTGCGGCGGCTAAAAGTAGCCAAGCATTTGATGGCCTGAAATTGAATGGCCGAAAGTTAAGGATAGAAAGGTGCATAGTGGGCAGAGACAAAAACCGAAATGAAAAACCAGATAAAAAACTGGAGAGCGCATTATATGTAGTTGCCACCCCAATTGGAAATTTACGCGATATATCCTTGCGCGCGCTGGATGTGCTGGCCGCCGCCGATGTCATCGCCGCCGAGGACACGCGCAACACCACGCATTTATTAACGCATCACGCCATCACCGCCAACAAACTCATCTCCCTACACCAGCACAACGAGCGCGCCGCGTCAGATAAAATCATCGCCCTACTGGCGCAAGGTTTGTCGGTTGCCTTGGTGACCGATGCTGGCACACCCGCAGTGAGCGACCCCGGCGTGCTGTTAATCGAAGCTGTGCATGCCGCAGGCCAGCGCGTCATCCCCATCCCCGGTGCGAATGCAGCATTGGCGGCGTTATGTG
>JANONT010000059.1:0-2674 GCA_031420955.1 Candidatus Nitrotoga sp.
TGGTGACCATCTCGAAATTACCTTGGCGATGCTGGATAAACACATTCATGAGATCGCCTTTAACGGAGAATCCTGTGCGATTTGTAAATCTTCGGCTTCGATGATGACGGTCGCAGTCAAAGGAAAATCCAAAGCTGATGCAGAAATTTTAATCCAAGAATTTTTGGCGATGGCGACTGGCAAGTTAGATTTAAGCCAACCAAATCATATTGGTCGGCTGGCAGTATTTGCTGGCGTATGTGATCTGCCCACTCGAGTGAAATGTGCCATCCTGCCCTGGCACACCCTACATGCGGCTTTTGCGTCGGTTGCGGAAATTTCCACCGAGTCTGAGTTTGACCCCATGCACGCGCCCATAGGCGATGCTTGAAAATTATTTATAGATAGTGATATGCCAAAAATTGCCGACATCGAAGACACACCCAACCCTAATGCGGTTAAATTTGTACTGAAAGAACCGCTGAGCTGGGGCATCGCGCATTCGTATGAAAATGCGGGGCAGGCCAAGGACGACCCTTTGGCCGCCGCGCTGTTTGCGATCGAGCATGTGATCAATGTTTTTTATGTGGATCGTTGGTTGACCGTAACCCAAGATGGTGAGGCCGATTGGCCTGAATTAACACGCCTCGTGGCCGTGCCGATACGCGCTGCACCTGCGGCGGATGCACAGACCGCAGCCACCGTGACCGCAGCATCTGCAGCGTTAGAGCAATTAAGCGACGAAGATAAAGCGCGCGTGGCGGCCATTAGCGGCTTGTTAGATTCCGACATACGCCCTTATCTGCAAAGTGATGGCGGCGATTTATATATCGTAAATTTAGAAGGTAATGTGTTGAGCGTACATTATCAAGGCGCGTGCGGCACCTGCCCTAGCTCGCTGTCCGGCACCTTGCGTGGCGTGGAAAACTTAGTGAGAACGATAGAGCCGGAGATGGAAGTCATCGCCATTTAACTTGCCGTGTCACATACCGTTGAGGGGCGAACCGCAGTATTAAATTTTGGCGGCGTTAAATTTCCGCTCGGAATGCTCATTGGCATTTGAGCCAACTCCGCTTTCTCACCGAAATTCGCCTTGCGCTGCATCCCCTCATCGGCTGTGAAACGGCAAGGTTCGCTAGTCAGAAGTAAATTAAAATTGAATTTTTTACTGAGTTATTATTGAAGCTGGAAATAAATAATGAGTGAGTGGGTATCCGTTGCAAAGATTGGCGAAATTGAACCAAACGCATATCGCGTATTTGATGTAGATGGCACGCACATTGCGTTGTTTAATCTGGAAGGGCAATATTACGCGATTGAAGATATGTGCACGCACGACTCTGGGCAACTAAGTGGTGGCGCAGTAGAAGACGGCAACATCATCTGCCCGCGTCACGGCGCAAAATTTTGTATCCGCACGGGCGCAGCATTGACTGCACCGGCGTATGAGCCGACTCCTACATTCCCTGTGCGTATTGAGAATGAGCAGATTCAAATACGCGACACGCGCTGGGATTAAATGATTGGTACTGTCCGGTAGGGTCTTATAGGGTGCTCCCTCACCCTCGCTACGCTCCCCCTCTCCCCGTGGGAGAGGGACTGAGGGTGAGGGAACGCACCTTCATATTGACGCACGCCAAAAATAGTACGGAATTAAAAGCGCTAACAATTAACCCGCTGACAGCAATTACAGAAAGCACCCACATGGCACACGAAGAATTTACCGAAAAAGATTGGCGGCGTTTGCTCATCACCCTAGGCGAAGACCCCGACCGCCCCGGCCTGCAAGAAACCCCCTCGCGCGTGGCCAAAGCCTGGAAACATTGGACATCTGGTTATGCAGAAGACCCCGCAGAATGCTTAAAAGTATTTGAAGATGGCGCGCAAGAATACAACGAACTCATCATCGTGCGCGGCATTCCCGTGTACAGTCACTGCGAACATCACCTCGCGCCATTCTTCGGCAAAGCCACCATCGGCTATGTACCGGACGGAAAAATAGTCGGCCTCTCAAAATTAACGCGACTGGTCAATTGTTTCGCTAAACGCCTGCAAGTGCAGGAAAGATTAACCATCCAAATCGCCAACGCGCTCATGACCCACCTCGAACCTAAAGCGGTGGGCGTGGTGATACGCTGCCGCCACATGTGCATGGAAAGTCGTGGTATCCGCACCGAAGGCGAAGAAACCGTCACCTCCGCCATGCTCGGCGAACTACAACCCAACCTCGCTTTGCGCACCGAATTTTTAGCTTTGGCGAGAGAGGGTTAATCGCTTTCCAAAAAGAAGTTGTTAGCTAATAGAAAAGCTATCTATCATTGCCATGAATTCAGAACCCTCAATACCGGAAACCACAACGCCAGCCGTGCCGGATGGTGAGGCATTGCTTGTTAAAGCGCGGGCTGTGTTTACAGATAAAGAACAAGAGCGAGGCACACCGGAAGCACCTACGAAAGCAGGTTTTTTAGCATTGGCTCGCGCTGGCAAGGATGTTTGGAATGCTTGGCGCAAAGGCTATCCAGAGCCAATGCCGGATTTCACCGGGGTGGACTTTAGAGGAGATGCCGCGATAGATTTTTCTGGCTTTTCTTTTACGGGAGGGGGATGGGGCAAGGAAGAAGAAATAATTTGTTGTGTAAATTTTACTGCTTGTATGTTCGGCGAAGAGGCAGGGTTCAAGGGTGCGCAGTTCGGC
>JANONT010000060.1:0-2416 GCA_031420955.1 Candidatus Nitrotoga sp.
AAACGCCAGCCTTCAGCTTCCATTTTCAATTGCGCTTCAAGATAAGGTTGGATAGACCGCTGCCAACGCAACAACCAAGCGCGTGCCAGATAATCGCGTTGCACAGCAGGTGCGAATATTTCCGCGCTAATGTGATTGAGCGTGCTGTCTAATGCTTCTATTTTGTGCTGTGATAAAACCGGAAATTGCTGATGAAATTGATACAAAATTTTATGCACCCATACACCATAATCTTTTTTTTCTATGGCCTCGCTCACTTCATCCATTTCATTTAAGCGCAAAATATGCCGCGCATAAAATTGGTAAGGACACGCCACTAAGCTGTTATATGCACTGGCAGTGATGCGCTGCGGAATAAGAACAGGTGCGACATTCGGCGCAGGCAGGGTGGTTGTCTGTGGCAGTGGAAATGTGTTGTGACGCACTTGCGCGGCACCCACCATGTCGGCTAATTCACGTTCAGCCAAGTCATCCTGATACGCCAACTCATGCAACGACCGCAATATTTCCAGATAGGGGCTGAGCAAATTTGTTTCGCCATTTTTGCTGGCCTGCCAAGTGGCCAGCACGCAATCGTTCAACGTGAGCAGCCCGCACAATGCATCGCGTTGTCGCGCTAAATTTTCTTGGCGCGTAGGCAAACCGAGCGCGGCGCGCACCGCATCGTTAAACCATAGTCCTCCGCCCTCTTTGCTGGGTAGATGCGCGTCATCGCAACCTAACAACAGCACCGCATCAAAACTGCGCCAACTGGTAGCGGCCAAGTGCGTGAGCAACACCGGGCTGCTAATATTCGTATCGCGAAAAGTGTGGGCATCTAATTGCTGCGCCAGCCAGTGCCGCCATTCCGCGATGCTCACTCGCGTGTTGTCGTCGGCCAATTCATGTTGCCAAGTTTGCAATGATTGCAGTAATTGCACGCCCGCGTCATCTGTGGCCAAACCCATGCCGAGTATGTCAAAACTTTGCTGTAACGCTGCCAGCCAACCACTCAACGTATCAGTTTTTTTTCTCATGGCAGCGGCCGCTTGACGCAGTCGCACCAGTACCGTCTGCACAGCAGCATCGCCGGCAGCCATTTCTAAAAATGCATCCAAATGCGCTGCTACGCTATTCTTACGCAGTAGCTGCTCTAAAGTATGGAGCACTTTTTTGCGCGAATCGGCGGGCTGCTCCGAAAAAATAAAAGGCGACTTAAGCAGATCGAGTAAATCGTGATAATAAAAATCACTCTGCAAGGCATCCAGCCAACGCATTAAAACCGTGCTGACCGAAAGTGTAGAAAGCGTCCAGCCCGTTTCATCGCGCACTAAAATTTCGGCACGCTCTAACAGCGCGCGCACACGCCTCGCCACCAAACGATCTTGCGCGACGATAGCGATATTTTTTTTCCCCGCCAGCAACCAAAGTCTGATTTGCACTTCGGCGGCGCGCGCCTCTTGCTCTAAATCATGCGCGCCAAATAAGCGTAAACGCTGCGCTAACGGCGCGTGATGATCGCGTAAATATTCAGCTTGCTCACGCAGTGATGAACCATTTTCTGCCGCCTGTTGCGTGCGTTCACCCAACGCAATTTGCACAATGGCAGAGGATGAATGCTGCGCCGCCATCGCGCGTAAATCAAAAGTAGTGACGGGTACGCGCGCGCGACAGGCATCTAAAAATCGTGTCTCGGCAATAGAAAAATCCGCGCTGTGCAACACATAAATCGGTGACTTCACTTGCAATGCCAGCCGTGCTAAACGCTGTTGATAGGCACGGCCTGCATCCCATTCAATGACATTTTGCTCAGCGGAATTATTCATGGCATACCAAAGCTCGTGCACCACCCGCGCTTCAAACTGCATGGCTGCACCGCGCTTGGCCTGATACGCCCGCTCCAATTGCGCTAAAAAATCTTCAGCATTATGCGGCAGCGTGACATGGTGTTGCGTCAGTTCATCTATCAACGCCAGCAACTCATGCGTGATGCCCCACAGATCGGCATCGCCAAACCATTGCCGATCACGCAAGGCTTGATACAAGCTGGCAGCGCGACAGGTGCTAGGGGTGATAGCTGTGGCTAACGGCACCGATTGCGCCCAATCTGGCAGCGTGACCATTTGTGGCAAAAACAAAGTGGGTTGTGCGGAAATGCGCGCTAAGCTTTGCGCCAGCGGCTGAGCGACGTGGTAGTTGGGCAATAGTACTGTGGCACAGTAGAGGTCGGAGGCGGGTTGATTATTTTTTTGAGGCGTATTTTTTTGCGGGGTGTGTTGCGCCAAAATATGCCGCGCGACCGCATCAAAAAAAACAGCGGCTTCGCTAGATAGGCCGCTGTTATTAGATTGATCCATGATAATGGATTTAAGATTAGGGGTGCGTTGTATCGACGCTCAACGCTCCAACAAATGCCGTTTGTCTTTTACCTCTTTCC